>CAZCIV010000215.1:0-5061 GCA_964498595.1 uncultured Flavobacterium sp. | reverse complement strand
AGCCGTTGACCAATTTATTTATTCATTTCCTAATGGTTTATCAATTGAGCAAGGTATAAATTACGAATATTACTTTGAAGTGTTTGATAATGATGTAGTTAATAATTATAAAAGCACAAAATCTTCTGTTTTTCTTCATTATGAATTGACTGATGATCAAAAAGAAGACAAACAATTGCAAGAGCAGAATGAAAACATCAATAGTTTAGAAAAATCGCTTCAAAATCAAGAGAAGCAATTTTCTGAATTGGACAAACTGCAAAAGATGAATAAAGAGAAATCGACTTTAGATTTCAAAGATCAAAAGAAAGTGGAAGACTTTATTAATCGTCAAAAACAACAAGACGAAATGATGAAAGAATTCACAAAAAAGTTAACCGAGAATTTGGAAGAGTTCAATCCAAAATCACAAGATAAAGACAAAGAAGAATTATTACGTCGTTTAGAAGAAGCCGAAAAACAAGCTGAGAAAAACGAAAAATTATTGAAAGAGTTAGAAGAACTTTCTAAGAAATTAGAGAAAGATAAATTGTTTGATAAAGCCGATAAGTTAAAACAAAATGCTAAAAGCCAACAGCAGAACTTAGAGCAATTAGTTGAATTAACTAAACGTTTCTATGTTGAAAAGAAAGCAGAACAAATTGCAGTTAAATTAGATAAACTTGCTGACAAGGAAGATAAATTAGCGGACGACAATAAGGAGAATAATAAAGAAAATCAAGATGCGATAAATAAAGAATTTGATGATATTCAAAAAGAGCTTCAAGATTTAGATAAAGAAAATAAAGAGTTAAAAGCTCCGATGGATATTCCTAATGATAAGAATGAACAAGAATCTGTTAAGGAGGAAATGAAGAAAGCTTCTGAAGATTTGCAAAAACAAAATCAACAGAAAGCAAAACCTAAGCAAAAATCAGCTGCTGCAAAGATGAAACAAATGAGTCAGAAAATGTCTCAATCTATGCAATCAGGTGACATGGAACAAATGCAAGAAGATGCTAAATTGTTACGTCAAATTCTAGATAATTTATTAGCATTTTCATTTGACGAAGAGACTTTAATTAAGACTACGAATACAACACAAACACGTTCTTTGCAATTGAACAAAGTTTTAAAAAAGCAACAAGATTTGAAATTACAATTTAAGCATGTTGATGATAGTTTGTTCGCTGTAGCTTTACGTAATCCAAAAATAACGGAAACAATTCTGAATGAAGTTGGAGAAATCCATTATAATTTGGATAAAACTCTTGAAACTTTAGCGGATAACAACATTCAAAAAGGAGCTTCGCACCAACAATACGTTTTAACTTCAGCTAACCGTTTGGCGGATTATCTTAGCAATGTTCAAAGCGAAATGAATATGGAAATGCAAGGTCAAGGTTCTGGAAAAGGTAAACCCAAACCTGGCGGCGGTAAAGGAATGCAGTTACCTGATATAATCAAGCAACAAGATGGTTTAGGTGAAAAAATGAAAGAAGGAATGAAACCGGGTGAGAAACCTGGAGATAAACCGGGTGATAAATCAGGCCAAGGAAAACAAAAAGGGCAATCGGGTGAGAATGGTGATGATGATGAGAATGGTTCTGAAGGTAATGCTGGTAAAGTTTTGGAAATTTTAAAAGAGCAACAACAATTGCGTGATGCTTTGCAAAAAGCTTTAGAAAAAGAAGGTATGAGTGGTCAAGGTCAGAATGCTTTGAATCAAATGAAGGATATCGAAAAGCAATTAATCAATAAAGGATTCAAAAATGAGACGTTGCAAAAGATGTTGAATTTAAAACACGAGCTTTTAAAATTAGAAAAAGCTATTCAGCAACAAGGAGAAGATACCAAACGTCAGTCTAAAACTAACGATAAAAACTTTAACGGCACCACTACTCCACTTTCTAAGGAATTAAAAGATTATCTGAATAGTGTTGAAATATTAAACAGACAAAGCTTACCTTTGCAACCCAATTTTAACCAGAAGGTTCAAAACTATTTTAAAGGCAATGATTAGTTTTAATTACGAAACAGATTTCGAACTCGAAAACGAAGCACAATACGAAGATTGGATTTCTCGCATTATCGAATCCGAAGGGTTTGATGAAGGTGAAATCAACTATATCTTTTGTGATGACGAATATTTACATAAAATTAATGTCGAGTATTTAGATCATGACACCTTAACCGATATTATCAGCTTCGACTACACAGTAGGAAATTTAATACAGGGCGATATTTTTGTTTCTGTAGAACGCGTTCAAGATAATGCTAACGATTTCAATGTTTCTTTCGAAGAAGAATTAAAGCGTGTATTATCTCATGGCGTTTTACACTACTGTGGATACAAAGATAAATCTCCAGAAGACGAAGCACTGATGCGTTCGAAAGAAGAAGAAAAAATGCAAATGTTTCACGTGGAACATTAAGTATATAAACTAGAATTTTTTTAAATGTTTCACGTGGAACATAATATTTATAGAAGATGTTTTTAAATCAATATGATGTAATTGTTGTGGGTGCTGGTCACGCCGGTTGTGAAGCTGCTGCTGCTGCTGCCAACATGGGGTGCTCTACTCTTTTGGTGACAATGAATCTTCAAAACATTGCGCAGATGTCGTGTAATCCAGCTATGGGTGGAATTGCAAAAGGACAAATTGTGCGTGAGATTGATGCCTTGGGTGGATATTCAGGAATTGTTTCAGACAAGACCGCAATCCAATTCAAGATGTTGAATAAGTCAAAAGGACCCGCTATGTGGTCGCCAAGAGTGCAATCGGACAGAATGCGTTTTTCGGAAGAATGGAGATCGATGCTGGAGAATACTCCGAACTTGGATTTTTACCAAGAAATGGTGGCCGGAATTTTATCAGAGAACGGAAAGATTGTTGGAGTGAAAACTTCGCTTGGAGTGGAAATCAAAGCTAAGTCAGTTGTTTTGACAAACGGAACTTTTTTGAATGGTTTGATTCATATCGGAGACAAACAATTTGGTGGTGGCCGCGCAGGTGAAAGTGCTTCTTTCGGCATCACAGAAGATTTAGTAAAATTAGGTTTCGAATCAGGAAGAATGAAAACAGGAACGCCTCCACGTGTGGATGGTCGTTCTTTAGATTTTTCTAAAATGGTAGAACAGCCTGGTGACGAACATCCAGAAAAGTTTTCGTATTCGAATTTGACCGCTCCATTAAAAACACAACGTTCTTGTTGGATGTCGTATACTTCATTGGAAGTGCATGATATTTTACGTGAAGGTTTTGATAGAAGTCCAATGTTTAATGGAAGAATTAAAAGTTTAGGCCCGAGATATTGTCCTTCGATTGAAGATAAGATTAATCGTTTTGCAGATAAAGAACGTCACCAACTTTTTGTAGAACCTGAAGGTTGGACAACTTGTGAATATTACATTAACGGATTCTCCACTTCGTTACCAGAAGATATTCAATTCAAAGCTTTACGTTCTGTAGCCGGATTTGAGAATGTGAAATTTTTCCGACCAGGTTATGCTATCGAATACGATTACTTCCCTCCTACGCAATTGCAACATACCTTAGAAACTAAATTAGTAGAAGGTTTGTATTTCGCAGGTCAAATTAACGGTACTACTGGATACGAAGAAGCTGCTTCTCAAGGTTTAATGGCAGGAATAAATGCAGCATTAAAAGTTCAAAATAGAGAACCATTTATCTTAAAAAGAGACGAAGCCTATATCGGAGTTTTAATTGACGACTTAATTACTAAAGGAACAGAAGAACCTTATCGTATGTTTACTTCTCGTGCTGAGTACAGAACATTACTTCGTCAAGACAATGCGGATTTTAGATTAACACCAAAAGCATACGAAATAGGTTTAGCTAAAGAAGAGCGTTTGATTCGTATGGAGCAAAAATTCTCTCAATCCGAAGCAATGGTAAATTTCTTCAGAGAAACAAGTTTAAAACCTGAAGAAGCAAATCCAATCTTGGAAGCTAAAGGTTCGGCTCCGATGAGTCAGCCTGATAAAATGTTTAAAGTCTTTTCTCGTCCGCAATTGGATTTGGAAGATTTTAGAAAATTTAAAAAAGTGGCTGCTTACATTGAAGAACATGATTTAGATCAAGAAGTGGTTGAACAAGCCGAAATTCAAGTGAAATATTCTGGTTATATCGAAAAGGAAAAAAACAACGCGGATAAATTGACTCGTTTAGAAGACATGATAATTCCGGAAAATTTTAATTTCGATAAAATCCAATCGATTTCAATTGAAGCCAAACAAAAATTAAATAAAATACGACCACGAACTATCGCACAAGCTTCTCGTATTAGTGGAGTTTCTCCAAGTGATATTTCTGTGTTGTTAATATATATGGGAAGATAAGAAAGTGTTCAGTGTTCAGTTTTTAGTATTCAGTAAAAATGTTTCACGTGAAACAACTTCGTCAACCCTATTAAAATAAGCCTTTCGCATAAAAATAAAATAAATGAATTTTTTAGAAGATAAAAGTTTTATTACCGTTAAAGATTTTTCAGTTTCTGGAGAATCTTTTTCCTTGTTGTTAAATGAGGAATACCAAATTTTAAAAACGCATCCGCAACCTACGTTAGATAAATTAGGTTCGTATTACGAATTCGAAGATTACATTTCGCACACAGATGGAAAACGTACGCTATTTGAAAAAATGTATCATTTCATCAAAAGAAAAGCCATTCGCGATAAAGTTAAATTAATTAATTCTTACCAACCAGTTAAAGGAAGAATTTTAGACATCGGAGCCGGAACAGGGGATTTTCTTTTGGAATGTAAAAATCAAAATTGGGATATCTTAGGAATTGAACCAAACGATAAAGCTAAAGGAATTGCTTTAGGTAAAGGAATTAAATTTGGAGATACGATTGAAAAATTAGAAAGCAACTCTTTTGATGTAATTACCATGTGGCACGTTTTAGAACACGTTCCAGATGTCGAACATCAAGTCTCAGAATTGAAACGTTTATTGAAACCATCGGGAACAATTATTATCGCGGTTCCTAATTTCAAATCCTATGATGCAAATTATTACAAAGAATTTTGGGCAGCTTATGATGTTCCTAGACATT
>CAZCIV010000214.1:0-5065 GCA_964498595.1 uncultured Flavobacterium sp. | reverse complement strand
ATTTTTTCTTCTAGTTTCTTCTTAAAAAACGGCAAAATTATATTGATAATCAAAGAATTAACCGAAATTCTGAAAAACAAAAATTCCAAGCTTTCCTGGATAAGGGCGAAGCTATGCGAGCGTATAATCTAAAAATAAATAATGCTGAAATGCTTATTTAAATCATATTTGCAGAATTAAAAAATATTTCTATATTTGAAAAGAAATAAAAACATAAAAAAATGCTACTAAAACCAATCAAAGACGAACAAATTACAAAAAATTTTAACGCTGTTGAATTCTACTGTAATGACCCATTCAGAACTGTTCCGCCTGCATGCTTAAAGCTTAATATTTACTATGTCGCTGTTCAATTACAAAAAATCAGAGACTTTCTGGAGTTGGATATGTTAAGAATAAATTCAGCATATCGAACAAAACAATACAATAAAAATGTAAATGGTTCTCTCAACTCTAACCACTTAACCGCCCAGGCTGTTGACATCACACAAATTAATTACACAAACAAAGATTTCTTCAAACTTATCAAAAAACTTGTTGATTTTAACTTAATACCTAACGGAGAAATTCTCGAGTACGATACATTTGTACACTACGCACCCGACATATATATAAACCATTTACCGATACATAACACATCATTAACTTATGATAGTTATCTATTAACCTACAACCAAATAACGCCTAAAATTACTTTGAAAAATGCACAATTGCACCTGGACAAACTCAAAATCAGAAAACTCTAAACTAACTTTAATTAAAAATAAATACCTTAAAAAATGGAAAAACCACTAAATCTACTAACAGCAGGTCTCGGAATTACTGCAAGTGAAATCATTCAGCAATCAAACGTAAATGACCTTGCTGGAGCATTAACGCAAATTTTAATTGCTATTGAAACACTCATAGGACTATTAAAAAAAAAGAAACAAAATGAAGCGTAAAATTCTTATCAAACTCTTAACCTGGTTAACGATTAAGTTATCAGAGGAACTCGTAAAAACAGACAAAAGAAATAATTATATTAACCTAAATTAAACCTATTATGGCAAACAAACGTAGTCAATACCCAACGGATTTAAATTTCACAAATCCAGATTATTCTACTTTCGACCTTTCACACCTACACCGAACATCATTCGACATGGGAAAACTTATCCCGATTGAATGCCAGGCAGTCATGCCAGGCGACAAATTCGAGATTAATGTAGAACATTTTATTCGTACAATGCCGACAAACGTTCCAATTATGGATAACGTAGACTTAAAAATTAACTATTTCTTCGTTCCTTATCGTGTATTATGGGATAAATTTCCAGAATGGTTAACAATGAACGATACACACCAACTACTCGGAGAAGTAAAACCCGAAATTCCAAAATTCAGAGCAATAAAAGAAAGTGAAGTTACACCAGGAACAAAATATCCTAATGGTAGACTTTTAGATTATTTAGGCTTATCTTCTGCATGGAAAGGAACTCCAACCCAAGACCCACAAAGCACACCCGACAAAGATTATTTTAATCTTTTTCCCGTATTAGCTTATAACAAAATCTTCATAGATTATTATGCTCCGCAAAGATGGATTGAATATTTACACACTCATTCAAGCACAAGCGACTGGCTACACACTAAAAAAGCACTATTAGACATAAAAAAATCAAATGGTGGTAAAGATTGGCAACTATTTTATAACAATACTGCAACTACTAAAAAGTTTCTATTTGAAGTAAAAAACGTTACATGGAATAACGATTATTTCACAAATGCACTTCCAACTCCTACACTATTCGACGAGGTAAGAATTCCTTTCCTTGATTATAGATTAGAAGATAGTGAGGGTTTACAAACTTCATATTATAATGATGGTCAAACATTATCGTTAAGAGTACCTGAAAACGGTTTAGATTCTTCAACGGGTGATGCTTTCGACAATTCATTAAAAATGGCAACAATCAGACAACTTCGCGAAAATGTTGCTTTGCAACACTTCTTGGAACAAATGCAAGTTGGCGGAGGTCGTTACATGGAGACAATGAAAGTAATTTGGGGACAAGACATTCCAGACCAAACTCTTCAACGTTCAGAATATATTGGAGGAGATGTTACGCCAATATTTTTTAACGAGGTAGAAAGTACCGCAGGAACAACCGAAAACAAACTTGGAGATTTAGCAGGAAAACCAGTATCAGCAGGAGCAGGAGACAAACATTATTTTGAAGCTGACGAATTTGGTATCTTTATGACTATTGCACACGTAGTACCTAAACGTTCTTATTCAGATGCAATTGATTATAAACTTTGGAAAACTTCCGAACCAACAGACTTACCAATGAAGCATTTCGAAGGTATCGGAGACCAGATAGTATGGTCTGAAGAGTTAACAGGTGTTCCGAGTGATGGTATATTCGGATACGTTCCACGTTATAGCAATTGGAAAGGTTCTCTTGACAGATATAGTGGAGAATTAAGACATTCTCTTAAACATTGGCACTTAGGTAGCACTCAACAAGAATTATCAGGTTACACTACAATTCAACCAGAATTCTTAAAATGCAAACCAAGAATGGATATATTTAACGTAAATGATGGAGAAACGGATTTAGTATTCGGAGTGTTCAATTTCGATATAAAAGTAAAAAGAGGACTTTCTTATAATCCTAATCCAGGTGTAGCTTATATTTAATAATTAATCATATCCAGGGCTCAACTAAACTTTTAGTCGAAAACTGGATAAATAACCCTTAAAATTTAAAATCATGTCTAAAGGAAAAAGACGTTACAACATCTCACGAGGTGGATTTAAACTAACGTAAAACAAAAACCGACGGATGTCGGCGCCCTACTTCTTGATATAGGTTGGGCGCATTGACACCACTAAAAACAAAGTCAATGTTAAACAAAAAAAAATAAAATTAAATGAAAAAAGAAAATCACCAAGTATGGTTCCAGGATGATATAGTATATGAAGAAATCCATATTCCGTTTGTAGATACTTCTGTAACTTCTACATTATACCAAAATGCTCCAAACTTTCGTCCAAATTATAGCGGAGATTTGCCCGATGTAAACAAAAAATCATTAATGGAAATTAAGAAAATGTCTCAAAATCTCAAACCAATTATCCAGGAGAAACAAGACTTTCTAAATTCATTAAAGTCTGAACCAAAACAAAGTCAACAACAACTACAAACAAATGAATAATTATGGACCCAATAAGCGCAGGAATTGCTCTCGGTGGCTCTTTAATCAATGGTCTTAGTCAAGGCAGGCAAAACCGACTTAACAGACAATTCCAGGAAAAAGAAAACCAAAAAGCACGAGATTATAATACACTTATGTGGGAAAAAAATAATGAGTATAACGACCCAAGTAAACAAATGGAAAGGTTAAAAAATGCGGGTATTAACCCGCACTTAGCCTATTCTAACGGAGCTGTTACAAATACTTCAAGTTCTCCCGCTTCTTCTAATGCTTCCGCAACTGTTCCAGGTCAAGCTCCGCAACTTGATATTAATGCACTAATGCAGGCACGTCTAATGAAAGCACAAGAAAGAAAACTAAATGCAGAGGCAGATAAAAGCGAAGCTGACGCAGATAATACTCGTGAAGCTACCAAAGGAGTTACTTTACAAAATGGTATTTTGACAAACGATTTACAAACGTACTTCGATAGATTTGATGCAGAAATGCTATTCATTAAATCTGCTACGTCTGTAAATTATTCTAACATTCAAGTTAATGACAAAAAAATCGAAGTATCTGACGTAGATATTAAAAAATCAACTCAAGAAATTATAAACCTGGTTACAACTAATGAAAAACTTCAAGCAGAGATAAACTCTATTATTGCAAAAA
This sequence comes from uncultured Flavobacterium sp., assembly GCA_964498595.1. GTDB lineage: Bacteria > Bacteroidota > Bacteroidia > Flavobacteriales > Flavobacteriaceae > Flavobacterium. The sequence continues at coordinate 1,207 of CAZCIV010000214.1, read as the reverse complement.
CTAACCTGGACGAACAAAGCACAAAAAATTTAATTGCCTCTTTAGGAGTAATTTATGCACAAATTCAAAATTATAAAAGTCAAACCGCTTTAAATTATGAATTAGGTAAAACTCAAAAAACTACACGTTCAAACATTCAAGCTGATATAAAGAATAAAACAGAACTTTATAAATCTTTAAGACGTGGTAATAAAATAGGAGATGAGTTTGACTTTAAGCAAAAAAACATAGATTATAATTCAAGCATATCTGCACAAAGGCAGATAATTCTTAAAAATATCCAAATAAGAAAAGAAAGCGGTCTTTTAGATAGTAAGATAACCGCCCAGGATATAGAAAACGTTTTAAATTCATTTACTGCACCAGCTAAGGCTGTGAAATCTTACACTCCTTTCGGAGACTAAAACAATACCGTATTTGGTAAACAACTAATTCGGCAGTGAAAAAATCAATTTTACTGCCGATTAGCTAAAAAATTGCTTGCAATTTCGGACAAAGCCCAGGCATGCAGAAAAATTGGTATTTTTGAACCCGACAATAAAAAATTCCTATGTGTTTAAACCCTATTACTATAAAATATTCAGACAATTACAAAAATTTTAGAGGAGATATCAAACACGCTTACAATGACAAACAAATCGTTCCTTGTGGAAAATGTTTAATTTGCAAACAAAATAAAATTGAGGAATGGGTGTGTAGATGGTCTGAACAACTCAAAATCACAAAAGAAAATACTTCCTACTTTTTAACCCTTACTTATGACGATAATCACTTAAACTACATCACTACTCCTAACGGAAAAATTTCCACACTCAATTATGACGACGTTATTAAATTTATCAAAAGACTTAGAAAAAAACAAACTACCATAGAAAAAAAACAAAACTTGCAACCTACAAAAATTGTTTATCATGGTTGTGGAGAATATGGTAAAAAATTCACAAAACGACCGCACTATCACATTTTAATTACTGGTTGTATAATTGAACCAGGAGACTTTCAAAAAATATGGAATAAAGGCTTAATTCATGTTGGAGATAATGTCAATGAAACATCAATAAAATACATTCTAAAATATTCCCTAAAACAATCTTACACACAAAATCAAGTAACTAAAGTATATAATGAAATTAAGTATAATTTCAAAAATAAAGCATTTCCAAGACTTAATCTATCAATTTATGAAAAATTAGGATTTAAAGTACAC
>CAZCIV010000213.1:0-5068 GCA_964498595.1 uncultured Flavobacterium sp. | reverse complement strand
GCTACGGCTTTGATTGGCGTATTATCGGTAAGCGCAATTGTAACCGCTAAATGTTTATTTCCGGCATTGTATTTTTGTAAAATACTACCTTGAGCGGGTGGAAACAATACAAAACTTACTTTGGGTTTTGAAGATTCAAAAACGTTGTATTTGTCTTCTTTTATAACTTGTTCGCGAAGTTCTTTTTCTTTTTCTGTTGGAGCAAGTTCCGATAAATCAAGTTCTGCAGCATTTAAAGCTTTTATAGAATCTTTATTCAATTTTGCATATTCTAAATCGCCTGTGAGCACTTTTTTTATGGAAGCGATATAAGCATTATTAATCTTCACCGATTTTTCCAAAGAATCAGATTTTATAGCCATTTCCAAGGCTTCTTGTTTCAATTTTGAAGAAGCATAGCCTGGAATATATTCGCGTAAAGGCGTAAAAGCAATAATATAAGTAGTAACAAAAATTATTAAAATAGCACCAACACTTGCCACAACAAAGACGTTCATCAAATTTAATTTTAATGAAAAAGTTTCTTCAAAAGTATCTTCGTTAAGAATAACTAACCTTCTCTTATTGAATAATTTTCTTAATAAAAGTTGTCTTTTTAGCCTTTTATTAGCCATTTTTAAAACATATTAATTACACAAATATACTAAATACAACGGGTTTCTAATTTCGATTTGTATAATTAATCGTTAAAAAATAATCATTTGTTAATTTCTTTATATCTTTGTACTTTAAAATTTAGAAAAAATGAATGCACTAGCTATATTTTTAGGAGTTGTTGGTCCAACACAAGTTATTCTTATAATCGCTATTATTGTTTTACTTTTTGGTGGTAAGAAAATTCCAGAATTAATGAAAGGAATTGGAACTGGAATTAAAGAATTCAAAAACGCAGCAAAAGACGACCAACCTGCTAATTCTAAAAAAGAAGAAGAAACAAAAGAAAAAGAATAGTTTTACTTTTCAATATTTAAAATCCCAAACTTTTTGTCATTCTGAAATTGTTTCAGAATCTGAAGTTTGGGATTTTATCTTTTTACTCGATTACAAAATCATCGTCAACTGAATTCTCTTTCTTGCTTCGTCCACCTCAACTACTTTTACTTGCACGTGTTGGTGCATTTTTACCACTTCATTTACATCCGAAACATAGCCTTCTTTTAGTTGGGAAATGTGAACTAAACCACTTTCTTTGATTCCTAAATCTACAAAACATCCAAAAGCCGTAATATTATTCACAATTCCTGGTAAAATAATGCCGGTTTTTAAATCAGAAATAGAGCGAACATTTGGATCGAATTCGAAAATTTTTGCCGCTTTTCTTGGATCTAATCCTGGTTTTTCTAACTCTTTCAAAATGTCTTTTAAGGTTAAAATCCCGATTTCTGCCGTGATGTAATTTTCTGGTTTTACTAGGGCAATTTTTTCTTTGTTGGCGATTAATTCATTGGTTTTGATGCCCAAATCTTTTGCCATTTTTTCCACAATAGGATACGCTTCTGGATGTACTGCCGAGTTATCCAATGGGTTTTTCCCATCGCGAATTCTAATGAAAGCGGCTGCTTGTTGGTAGGCTTTTTCTCCTAAACGTGGTACTTTTTTCAGTTGTTTTCTATCTTCAAAAGGTCCGTTTTCGGAACGATAAGCCACAATATTTTCCGCCAATTTTTCACCAATTCCAGAAACATAGCTTAACAACGATTTACTAGCCGTATTGATGTTAATCCCAACAGAATTCACACAACTCATTACTGTGCTATCTAATGCTGATTGCAATTTAGCTTGATCCACATCGTGCTGGTATTGTCCAACACCAATAGATTTCGGATCAATTTTTACCAATTCTGCTAATGGATCTGAAAGTCGTCTACCAATAGAAACCGAACCACGAACCGTTACGTCGTAATTTGGAAATTCTTCTCTCGCAATTTTACTTGCAGAATATACCGATGCACCCGCTTCCGAAACCACAAAAACTTGAACCGGTTTATCAAAAGCAATTTTTTTGATAAAAAACTCCGTTTCACGAGAAGCGGTTCCATTTCCGATAGAAATGGCTTCAATGTTATACGCATTCACCATGGAACGAATTTTTTTCATCGCCATAGCGGTATCGTTTTGTGGTGCGTGTGGATAAATGGTTTCGTTGTTTAGTAAATCTCCTTTTTCATCCAAACACACTACTTTACAACCGGTTCTATAACCTGGGTCAATGGCTAAAATTCGTTTTTCACCTAATGGAGGTGCCAACAACAACTGACGTAAATTTTCGGAAAACACATCAATCGCTTTTATATCGGCTTTTGCTTTTGCTTCTTGCAAGGTTTCATTTGAAATAGCGGGTTCTAACAAACGTTTGTAGCTGTCTTTAATCGCTAATTCTAAATGTTCAGTCGCGTCAGAATTCTTATTTTTGATGATATTTTCTTCGATAAAATCTAAGGCTTCTTCTTTTTCAACTGCAACATTTAATTTCACAAAACCTTCCGCTTCAGCACGCAACATAGCTAATAAACGATGCGATGGTGCTTTGGAAATCGGTTCTGACCAATCGAAATATTGGGAGAATTTTTGAGCCGCTTCGTCATCTTTTTTAGTTTTAACGACTTTCGTTGAAATTTCAGCTTTTCGTTGGAATAAGCGACGTAAATTTTTACGAATAAAGATGTTTTCATTAATCCATTCGGCAATAATATCGCGAGCGCCTTGTAAGGCTTCGTCTTCATTTTTAACGTTTGCATTCAAATATTTGGATGCCAAAAACTCAATATCATCATTTTTTTGACTCATGATGATTTTTGCCAATGGTTCTAATCCATTTTCACGAGCGACATCAGCTTTGGTTTTTTTCTTCTTTTTATAAGGTAAATAGAAATCTTCCAATTCTTGTAAATCAAAACTATTTTCAATTTTTGATTTCAATTCTGGCGAAAGTGCATTTTGCTCTTCAATCGATTTTATAATGCTTTCTTTTCGCTTAATGATTTCATCAAATTGCTTGTTTAATTTCGAAATAGCTTCGATTTGAACCTCATCTAAATTTCCAGTTTGATCTTTTCGGTAACGCGAAATAAATGGAATCGTACAATCTTCTGAAAGTAATTTTATAGTAGCTTCAATGCTTTTTGGAGCAATGTTGGTTTGGTTTTGAATGAATTGAATGTGGGTCATTTTATTTTTATTTAACGCAAAGATGCAAAGGTTTTCGCAAAGTTTACAAAGTATTTAATTGATCGTTAATTCAATTTTTTTAATTTTATAAAAATATATTAAAATGAATGAAGCCTTAATTTACTTTTGTATTGTTATTAATATTATAACATTTTTAGTATTTGGCTACGATAAATGGCAAGCTAAAAACAATAAAAAACGCGTTTCAGAATTCCATTTGCTTTTATTAACTGCTATTGGTGGAACTATTGGAGGATTATTGGGAATGAATTTTTTCAAACACAAAACCAATAAATTTTCTTTTATTTTGAGTTTCTACACTATTATGATACTTCAGATTGTTTTATTGTATTTCGGAATTCAAATGTTTAAAAGCTAAACCTATATTTTCAATAACATCTGTTATTAACATACTTTCTTCGCTTTGTGTTTGAAGTGTAATATCAGCTGCTAATCCGTGAAGATAAACACCTAATTTAACAGCTTCTAAAGTAGTATAACCTTGTGCTAAAAATGAAGTAATCATTCCGGTTAATGCATCACCTGAACCACCTTTTGCTAAACCTGAATTTCCTGTAGTATTTTCAAAAGAGTGAATTCCGTTAGTGATAAACGTTTTGTGTCCTTTTAAAACAATGACGCAATTTAATTCTTTAGCTTTTTGAATCGCTATTCTTCTTCTTTCAGATTCAGAATCATGTTCGCCAAATAATCGGTCAAATTCTTTTGGATGTGGCGTTAAAACAAATGGAAAATTAAAGTTTTTCCAATCGATTTTATATTTTGCAATCAAATTCAATGCATCGGCATCAAAAACAACGGGAAGATTGTTTTCGTATAATTCGTAAATGTATTGTAGACTGATTTCATAAACGCCAATTCCAGGACCAATTCCGATAGCATTAAATGGTGATAAATCATTCATCACACAAGAATTAACATACATGGCTTCGGGAATGGAATTGAAGAGAACATTTTTGTTTTCTGGAGAAAATGCAACAGTTAACAAACCAACACCAGACCGCAGACAAGCTTTAGAAGCAATTATTGCTGCGCCCATTTTATCTGAGCTTCCTGCAATTAACAAAGCATGACCATGTGTTCCTTTGTGGGAATCACATGGTCTTACTTTATAAGTGTTTTTAATACAATTCAAATCTAATTTTATGAGTTCCATTTGAATTGATTTTAAGATTATTGGTTATTTACAAGCGATTTTTTTCACACGATTAGCGTGTCTTCCGCCTTCAAATGGAGTATTTAAAAAGGTATCTACCATTTCAACAGCTTGTTGAATAGAAGTGTAACGAGCTGGAATACTTATAATATTAGCATCATTATGTTGGCGCGCTAAAGCAGCAATTTCTTTTGTCCAACATAAAGCGGCACGAATATCTTGGTGCTTGTTAACCGTCATAGCAATTCCGTTTCCAGAACCACAAATTACGATTCCTAAATCAGCTTTTTTACTTTCTACATCGTAGGCTACTGGGTGACCAAAATCCGGATAATCTACGCTATCAAAAGTATCGGTTCCATGATTAAAAACCGTATGTCCTTTTTCTTCTAAATATTGAACAATCGCTTTTTTATAATCTGGACCAGCGTGGTCATTTCCTATTGAAATTTTCATAAGTTGTTGTGTGTTTTGTATATGCAAAAGTACTAAAGAAAAAGAAGTAATAATAATATGATTCTGGTTTTGATATTTTTTTAATTATTTCTTTTAAAATCAGAGAATTATACAATAAACTAACCTTAAAAATACACTTTATTAACTTCTAAATGTAAATCGTTGAAAATCAGTTAATATTAAATTAACACTCATTGTTAACAACTTTGGATAGAAATTTAGAAGTTTTTTTAGGTTGCATTAAAAAAATTTGTAATCAAAAATTGA
>CAZCIV010000212.1:0-5131 GCA_964498595.1 uncultured Flavobacterium sp. | reverse complement strand
TTTACGGAAAAAGAGAAACAAGACCTTTCCGAAAAATGGGACACGTTACCATCGTTAATGAAAATATGACAGAAGCAAGAAAAATTGCGGAGGAAGTGAAGAATTCCATAAGAGTAATTAGCAGCCCCCTAACCCCCAAAGGGGGAATTTAAAACCGAATTGAAAATGATAAAAAAGATTTTAAAGATTATTTTTTATACCACAATATTGTTTTGTGTATTATCATTTTTGTCATTATCATTTTCCATGATTTATTCAAGATTTAACAATATATCTCCCAATTTAACAATTGGATTTCCTTTTGAAATGTATTATCAATTCGAAGTTAGAGGAGAATGCGATGAAAGAACTTTATTACACGGAACTCATTTTATAAACATTTTATACAATATGATTATCTGTTTAATTTTTTCAGCATTAATAAACAAAAAAACAACATAAAAACCTACTCACCCCTAGTAGGAATTCCCCCTTTGGGGGTTAGGGGGCTAAACATGAGCAAAGTAGCCATCATAATGGGAAGCATTTCGGATATGCCGGTAATGCAAGAAGCCATCAACATATTAAAAGGATTTGATATTGAAACAGAAGTAGATATCGTTTCGGCACACAGAACACCTGAAAAATTATTTGATTTTAGTAAAAACGCACACGAAAGAGGTATTTCAGTTATTATTGCTGGTGCTGGTGGTGCGGCTCATTTACCTGGAATGGTTGCTTCTATGTCGCCACTTCCTGTAATTGGTGTTCCTGTAAAATCGAGTAATTCTATTGATGGATGGGATTCGGTTTTATCAATTTTACAAATGCCTGGAGGCGTTCCTGTAGCAACTGTAGCATTAAACGGAGCAAAAAATGCTGGAATCTTAGCAGCACAAATTATCGGAAGTTCTGATAGATGTGTTTTAGAGAAAATTATTACTTACAAAGAAGGACTAAAACAAGCCGTTTTAAAAGCTTCGGAAGGATTGAAATAAAAACAGAAAACCCCAAAATAGTATTATTTTGGGGTCTCTACTCACAATTAAGTGACAACTATAAAAAATTCTACTCTCTCTTATTTGGAATGAAATGAGATTCGCAAATCATTTCATCGACAAAATTATACACTTTATCGATAAAAACAAATTTTTATGACACTTTTTTTAAAAAAATTTGACACAAAACACAACACAGCGCCTTTTAGTAAGATTAAACTTTCAGATTATAAAGAAGCTTTTCAAAAAACAATTGAATTAGCAAAAGAAGAAATTGATACAATAATTAAAAATCCAAATGCACCAACTTTTTCTAATACAATCGAAGCTTTGGATTATTCTGGAGAGCAATTAGATCGTTTATCGAATATTTTCTTCAATTTGAATTCGGCCGAAACTTGTGATGAAATGCAAAAAATCGCACAAGAAGTTTCGCCTTTACTTACTGCTTTTAGTAACGATATTGCTTTAAACGAAGAATTATTTAAACGTGTAAAAGCAGTTTATGATCAAAAAGACACTTTAACATTATCTACCGAACAAGCCACTTTGCTAGACAAAAAATTCAAAGGTTTTTCAAGAAATGGTGCATTGCTTAACGAAGAAGACAAATTAAAACTTCGCGAGATTGATACGGAATTAGCCAAACTAAAACTAACTTTTGGAGAAAATGTTTTGGCAGAAACCAATAACTATCAATTGCACATCACCAACGAAGCTGATTTGAAAGGCTTACCTGATGGCGCTAAAGAAATGGCAGCAAGTTTGGCCAAATCGAAAAACTTAGAAGGTTGGGTTTTTACTTTAGATTTTCCAAGTTATTTACCTTTCGTAACTTATGTTGAAAATCGTGAATTGCGAAAAGAAATTGCCATTGCAGCTGGAAAAAAAGCATTTCAGAATAACGAATTCGATAACCAAGAAAATGTAAAACGTATTGTGGAATTGCGTCACAAGCGTGCTAATTTATTGGGTTATCAATCGCATTCACATTTTGTTTTAGAAGAACGAATGGCGCAAAATCCAGAAAAAGTACAATCGTTTTTAAATGATTTATTAGAAAAAGCAAAACCAGCGGCTCAAAAAGAGTTTGCTGAATTAACTGCTTTCGCCAAAGAACTAGATGGAATTGACCAATTAGAAAAATGGGATGGCGCTTATTATTCGGAAAAATTGAAACAAAAATTATTCAGTTTGGATGATGAATTATTGAAACCGTATTTCAAATTGGAAAATGTATTGAATGGTGCTTTCACGATTGCTAAAAAGTTATTCGGAATAACCTTCAAAGAAGTTTTTGATATTGACAAATACCACGAAGACGTTCAAACTTTTGAAGTATTAGATTTCGAAGGACAATTAGTCGCTGTTTTCTATTCGGATTTCTTCCCAAGAAAAGGAAAACGAAATGGCGCTTGGATGACATCCTTCAAACCACAATATATTAAGGACGGAATCAATGAACGACCACATGTTTCTATCGTTTGTAATTTCACACCACCAACAGAAACAAAACCATCGTTATTAACTTTTAACGAAGTAACGACATTGTTTCATGAATTTGGACACGCTTTACACGGTATGTTAGCGAATACAACATATCCAAGTTTATCAGGAACTTCGGTGTATTGGGATTTTGTAGAATTACCGAGTCAAGTGATGGAAAACTGGTGTTACGAACCCGAAGCATTGGCTTTATTTGCCAAACATTACGAAACGGGTGAAATTATTCCGCAGCACTATGTAGAAAAAATCAAAGAAAGTGCGAGTTTCTTAGAAGGAATGGCAACGTTACGTCAATTGAGTTTCGGAATTTTAGACATGACGTATCATGGAAAATCACAAACTATTGCTGATGTAAAAGCCTTTGAAAAACAAGCTATGGAAATCGCATCGTTATATCCAGATGTGGAAGAAAATTGCATGAGTACTTCTTTTTCACATATATTCCAAGGCGGTTATTCTTCGGGATATTACAGTTACAAATGGGCGGAAGTTTTAGATGCCGATGCGTTTGCCTATTTCCAAGAAAAAGGGATTTTCAATAAAGAAGTCGCAACCAAATTCAAAGACAACATACTTTCAAAAGGCGGCACCGAATTACCAATGGAATTATATAAAAAATTCAGAGGTCAGGAACCAAAAGTGGAGGCGTTGTTGAAGAGAGCTGGGTTGATTTAGATTATTAACTCCGACAGAGTTCCAAACTCTGTTGGAGTTGAAAAATTGTTAATAAAATGAAACAAAAAGGATTATCAATGAAATATTGGTAATCCTTTTTTCGTTATTTTTGAGAAAATCTATATAAAATGCAAACAGAAGCTGTTTTTGAAAATATTGCCAATCGTATAATTGAAGAAATTGAAAATGCCAATCATTCAATCTACATTGCAGTCGCTTGGTTTACTAACAAAAATATTTTCGATAAATTATTTGAAAAAGCTATAAAAAACTGTAAAATTCAGCTCATAATTTCTAATGATGAAATAAACAACAGTTCTAAAATTAATTTTGAATTGCTTAAAAAAAATAAATGTAAAGTTTATAAAATAGGAAACGGCGACACCGAATTAATGCATAATAAATTTTGTGTCATTGATTTTAACACAGTAATTACAGGTTCCTACAATTGGAGTTACAAGGCTGAAAGCAATTTTGAAAATATTGTCATCAACTCAAACGACACTTCTCTTGCCAACCAATTTGTTTCAGAATTTAATCAAATAGTTAAAAAGTATTATCCAAATGAGAACAAAAGCGAAGATTTTTTTCCTTTGGATAAAATCATCAAACGTTTAGAAATTATTAAAAACCTAATCATTCTTGAAGATATTGAAGAAATTAATGAAACAACTAAAAAATTAAAACCATTTGAATTCAATGAAGATATCAATTTGCTGATTCAATATTTGAATCAACATGCTTTTTCAGATGCTATTTCTATCATTCAAAATTTCATTAACAATTATCAACAAATTACAATTTGGAACGATCCTGAAGTTGCTAGTTTAAAATTAGAAATCAAACTGTTAGAAAATCAAATTAACGCTTTTGACAATGAAAAAATTGAAATTGAAAATATACTTAAAGATTTTCAACACCGTCATACCATAGAATTAGGTGAAATCATTTTAGAAGTTTTACGACTGAGAAAAATCAAATACAAAAACCATAAAAAAGAAGCCGAAGCTGAAGATGATTTTAACAACTACAGCAAACAATATGAAACTGAAAAAGAGAAAAAACGATTTGAGCTTAACGATGAAGAAAAGAAAGAACTAAAGAAAAACTTTAGAAAAGCTACCACACTCTGTCATCCTGATAAAGTAAGCGAAGAACAAAAAGCCGAAGCCGAAGAAATCTTCATTGAACTAAAAAAAGCTTATGATGAACACGACATCGAAAAAGTAAATCAATTGTTATATGATTTAGAAAACGGAAAAAAATTCGTTTCACAATCTGATTCAATTTCTGAAAAAGAAAATTTAAAAATTACTTTAACGAAGTTAAAACAGAAATTAAAAAATATTGAAAACGAAATCATTTCCCTAAAAGAAAGCAATATTTACGCAACGATTAACAACATTGCTAACTGGGACAACTATTTTTCTGAAACCAAAACCCAACTAGAAGAAGAATTGCAAAATCTAAAAATCGAATTAAATAACTAAACTATGGAAGATAATAATAAACTCATACCCATTGCAAACAATAGTTTAGTTCAAAAAACAACGGTTAGCCTTGCTATTACAAATAAACTTTTAGCTGAAAATTATCGTAAACTGATTTTAGAAATTGCTGAAAGGAATCCTCAATTGATGATTGATTGTTTACTATTTTACTATCCTATATCCACTAAAGAGTTAGAAATTCTTAAAAAAAATAGAAACAAAAACAATTTTAATATTGTTTACCTTTTGGGTAACAAAAAATTAATTTGGTCAATTGATTTAATCGAAAAATTAATACAGGATTTTAATTGGAAATTGGAAGGGAACTATCTGTTTTACAGTAATGGATTAAATTCAACTTTTAATATTGATATTTTAAATAAACACTCTAATGAAATAGAATGGGAATTTTTAAGCTATAATGAAAAAATAACTTGGTAAAATGATTTAATAGAAAAATTTACAGATAAATGGAATTAGCGT
>CAZCIV010000211.1:0-5136 GCA_964498595.1 uncultured Flavobacterium sp. | reverse complement strand
ATTCATCATTTTCTATATCATCCTCATCTATTTCAATTTCATCATAATTTAATTCTTCTATCACAGCCAAACGATTAGTCTTAACTTCTACTTTTTCAAGTATTGATTTAGGACTAAAATAATCATCTAATAAAAATCGAATATAATCATCTCCCTTTTTTCTGGAATATTTAAAATACATGATCCAATGAGCACGAAGAAAATCATCATCATTAAGAGGTTGTTTTTTATTTCTTCCCAATTGATAATATACTTCACGCCAAGAATCATTGATATTTTTTCTAATTCTACTTCGAACATTACTTTTGACTTCTTGATCTGAATATAAAGTTGTTAAATAAATTAATCTGTTTTTAAGCAATTCTAAATCAGAGAGTTTTTTTCCTCTATTATTCATTGTTTCAAAAGCTACAAAAACATCAAAATCATCATTAATCTCATATAAATTAAACATGAATTTTTGTGTTAGCTTAATGTAGAGTTCTTCTAAAATTTCTGGACCTTTTTCTTTTACTATTGCTTCTAAATTTTCTGAGAAAAACTCTTTTGCATTTTCAAGATTGAGAGTATAAAATGTTTCATCAATTCTACCTGTATTGCCTTCTCCGTATATTTTGTGTCTCAAAAATTCAAAAGAAGGATTATCAATCTCATAACCAAATTTATAAGTTTTTACTATATTAGTTGGTGGTTGTGTAATTACAATAAATCGTTCAACTATTTCAACTAAATTATAAGATCCTAAATAAATTTGATTATCAGAAAGACCTTTATTAGGCTTAAGATTACGAATAACTTCAACTAAACATTGAATAAAAATTGAAGTTGTGGTCATTCTTTGTTGTCCATCAACAATATGAAATGGTTTATATCTTCTATGATTTATTAACCAATTTTCATCTTCCCATCTTGAAAGTTTATCATCTGGTACTTCTTTGATAGAAATAACTCCAGTGTAATGAAATCTTCTTACATCAAGGTTAACCAAATCTTCCCAAAAATCAGTTAGTTGTTTTTTACCCCATGCGTACCCCCTTTGATAATCAGGTATGCGGAATATTTTTTTATTAAATATATCTTCGAGTGATTGTAATTCTTGCATCTAAATAAATTGATTTAATATTCTTTTAAACTTTTCTTCTGCTTTCAAACTTTCCTCCCAAGCTGTTTTTAAATCGGCTAGGGCTTCTTCAACAGAAGGTAAATTATCTTCTATGATTTTTTCCACATAAAGCGGAATGTTTAGGTTATAATCATTTTCTTTGATGTCTTCAATAGAAGCCACTTTCACAAAGTTTTCTACATTTTCAAATTGAGTAAACCATTGATACAATTGCTGCACATGATTCGGTTCTAAAAAGTTTTGTGCTCTACCCACTCGCACTTGTTCAGAACCATCAATAAACAAGACTTTACCTTGCTTGTGTTTTTCTTTTTGTTGTTTAAAAACCAATACACAAGCCGCTAATTGGGTACCATAAAAAATATTAGGTCCTAAGCCAATCACAGCTTCCAGTACATCCTTTTTCAATAAAGCCTCTCTAATTTTTCCTTCAGAAGCTTTTCTAAACAAAGCGCCATGAGGTAAAACCACTGTCATCCGCCCACTAGCATTCATAGATTTAATCATGTGTTGCACCCAAGCCATATCACCATTTCCTTGCGGTGGCACACCCGCAATATTTCTTCCGAAAGGATCATTCACCCAGATGTCAGCACCCCAATCTTTCAATGAAAAAGGAGGATTCGCAATTACACAATCAAAAGTTTTCAATCCATCTGCTTCAAAAAAAGCAGGATTTCTTAAAGTATCGCCACGTGCAATTTGAAAATCTTCAATCCCATGTAAAAACATATTCATTCTAGCGATGGAACTAGAAGTTAGGTTTTTCTCTTGTCCGTATAATTTTAAAGTACGGTAATCTTCGTTGTTTTCTCTTAAATGGTCAACACATTCCAATAGCATTCCTCCCGTTCCACAAGCTGGATCATAAATACTTTCTCCTTCATGCGGGTCTAATATCAAACCCAATAAATGCACTACAGAACGAGGTGTGTAAAATTCACCCGCTTTCTTATTGGTTAAATCAGCAAAATGTTTAATTAAGTACTCGTATGCTTCCCCTAAAATATCTGGATTAACCAATGAATTGGATAACGAATATTGAGAAAAGTGCTCAATTAAATCCGTTAATAATCTATCGGAAAGCTTATTTTTATTACTCCACTGAGCATCACCAAAAATCCCATAAAGGTATTCCTGATTGGCTTGTTCAATCCCACGCAAGGCTTTTTCAATAGCTAATCCAACATTTGAAGTAGTTTCTCTAACATCATTCCAATGACATCCTTCTGGAATAATGAATCTATGAAACTCAGGAAGCAAGGCATATTCTACATCACCTCCTGATTCAGTTAATGCAATTTGATATTCTTCATCAAATACATCTGATAATCTTTTAAAGAATAAAAGCGGAAATATGTAGATTTTAAAATCCGATGCATCAACAGGACCTTTCAATATCCAAGCTGCTTTAGATAAGTATTGTTCTAACTGTGAAAGGGTTATCTTTTCTTTTGACATTTATTTAAATCTTATGGCTATTTGTATGGTATAAACCCTCAAATTTAACGAAAAAAAAGCACCTATACAACCCGTAAAAATACCTGATTTTCAAACCAGGTATTTATACGTAGGAAAATACAACAGCTAAGATACAAAAAGTAAAAAAAATAGAAATGAGGAAATCCGTACGAGGATAAAAAAAGGCAAGTTCAAGAGCAAAAATCAAGTACAAACACTTAACACCCCTAATCCCGATAGCTATCGGGACCTCAAGGGGACAATTCCTTCTAAGAAATTTTAATTCAATACTTTTTCATTAGTACTACTCTAACCGTTGCCTAATCAGTTACTGAGCAAGTCGAAGTATCGAAGGCAAAAGGTAATAAAAAAACTCCGTACAACTCTGTGACCAGAGCGATAACGAACTGACGAAGTAAAAACTTAGTGTGACAAAAAGTAAATCATAAACAAAAAAACACCCCACTATTACTAGCAGGGCGTTTCATTGAGTCAGCCTTTTTTGAACACTACTTCAAACTAACTTAATTTCAGCAAATTCAACACATTAAAAGCACCATTGTTCAACATATACTGAGAACCATTTACCTCTTGAAAAAATTCAATCAAGATAAAATGCATTCCAGTACCAGTAGCTGTTGGTACACTTGCTGGAGTCAATACCGGCGAAATCATTTCATTAGTCAAAGGATACACTTCTTCAGGACTTTGTGTCAACTCATAAGCACCAGTTGCAAAATCAATGCGCAAATAACCTACTTGCAAACTAAAATGAGTCGCCCCTTCAGGACTTCGCATTTGTTCCAATGGATTGTAAGCGGCAATACTAACGGCTCCAGTAGTGGTATCAACAGAAACAATGGAGTTCAAAACACTACCAAAAGTTGCTCTCGCATTAAAATCAAAGCCTTCAAAAATTGAAGTTGAATTGGAACTGTTCAATCCCTCAGCTACATTTCGCGCTCCACGGGCACTTACTGAGTCCAAATTCTTAATTTGCCCCATAACCTTCACAAGCCTACTCGTCAGTTTACTGTCTTTCGCTCGAAACACCATCGGCCCCAATGCCGTACGCAATAATTTCCCCGAACTCGCAATACTGCCAAACTCAGCCCCGTTCTCTCGTGTACGAGCAAACGCTGGGTCGTTCATAATTCGGTTTTTACTCACACCACCTTTGGTGCGCACAAAGTACCCATCGGCACCTTTGTAGAAAGTAAGATCTTCCATCGTACCTTCTAATTTGATCAAGCTTTTTAGTTTAGCCATGATTAAAAAAATTAAATGATTAATAATGACACAAAGGTAGCCACGTCTCAAAGGGGCTCTTGTAAATACTGCCGAAAACGAATTCTCTTGCATTCTTTTTCGTAAAATAAACCGATACCATCAAAATGCACCAAAAAATACAATAAGTGCCATTTTTGCGTAAAAAAGAAGTTAATCAATTGAAAATAAAATAATTATAAAACAAGAACCCAAATAGAAAAACACACCAAAAAACATCTTTAGTGTATGGCGAGTGTATGACGAGTGTATGGCGAGTGTATCAATAGTGTATGTCGAGTGTATGCTAGAAGTATGGTAGAGATATATCAAAGTTATCTCAGAAATATAAAATAAGTTAAATTGTAAGAAAATAAACAAATTCATAGCAGCTAGAAATAGCTATAAAAATAAAAAATCTCATTTTTAGAAAAAGTCTAAAAAATGGCGAAAAATGGTAAAAATTGACAAATAAATACCTGTTTTAACCTAAAAACCAACAAAAAATGACCAATTTTAAAAAAACAGCTTTGTTGAAAACTCTATCCAATTGTTAAAAACTTATAGAAACAACTTGTTAAATTATTGCTAATTTTGTAAACATAAAGTTAGCAAATAATTAGCTAATTGCTAACTCAATCAAGAATCAAATTAATTAACTAACTCAAACAAATTTAATATGAATAATTTACAGCATCACAGATTTAAACTAAAGGTTATAAGCCATGTCAAGAACCATTTTAAGAATTTGCATCACTACTAAAGACATAATGAGCATAGAAGAATGTTCCTCTCGTACCGCTTCTCAAAAGATGAGCGACATGCGTGCATTCTTCAAAAAAACAGATAAAGGACGCAAAATCACATTCACAGATTATGCAAAATACACAGGCATTCCCATAGAAGAGCTTGAACCCTTCCGTCTTCCACCCAATTATAAAGTAGCTTCTTAAGTTTCAATTATAACATATTTCCCCAATTCCCCTTTCCATCATAACCAAAACGGTAAAACCCTAAATACACTTTATCCCCCAATAAAGAAATCCGTAAACATCAATTGAAAAGAGCCATCCACGTTCACAATAAAGTGTAACAACTTTGCATACTTTACGAAAAAACTTAGCGCACTTTGCGTTTAAACATAAAACCGCCACTACCAGCGTTTTGAACAAGTAAACTCGTTTCATCCGCGTTCTTACACCTCAGTATAACTCACGCAACACAAACCACTTCAAAGAAACTCCGTGTAACTCTGTGCAAAACTTAGCGCCACTTTGTGTAACTAA
>CAZCIV010000210.1:0-5153 GCA_964498595.1 uncultured Flavobacterium sp. | reverse complement strand
TTAAACACAAATAAAAATGGCAGTTTTATCTAAAATTAGACAACGTTCATTCTTCCTAATTATTATTATTGCTTTGGCATTGTTTTCATTTGTATTAGCAGATGTAATACAAAGTGGAACATTTAGTTCTGACGCAAACAATGTAGGATCTGTTAATGGAACCGATATTGATGCTCAGGAGTTTATGCAAAATGTAGCAATGATTGAAAAACAAGGACAAGGAACCACTTCAACACAAGCTTTAAACAGTGCTTGGGAACAAGAAGTAAGAAGAATTATCCTTTCGGAGGAATTTGACAAATTAGGATTAAAAATTGGTGGTGAACAACTTATCAATATCATTAAGCAGAATCCAAATTTAGCTCAAAATCCAGAATTTTTGAACGCTGCAGGTTTGTTTGATGAAAACAAATTAAAAGAATTCTTAAAAGGAATCAAAAATGCACCAGACCAAACACAATGGTTGCAATGGAAAGAATTTGAAAAAAGTATCGAAAGATTTGCTGTAGAACAAATGTACAACACTATGATTAAATCAGGTGTTTACACTACAAAAGCAGAAGGCAAATTCCAACACAAACTTGAAAACGACAAAGTAGATTTTGAATATGTAACTGTTGCTTTCTCAACTGTAAATGATGACCAAGTAAAAGTTACAGATGCTGAGATTATCGACTTTATGAAAAAATCTCCAAAAAAATACAAATCAGATCCTACAACTAGCATTGATTTCGTTCTTGTTGAAAACAAGCCTTCTAAAGAAGACGAGCAAGCGATGGTGGCTTCAATCAATGAAGTTAAAGCAAAATTTGATTCTATTTCAAATGTAGGCGAATTTGTAAACGCAAACTCTGACATCAAATTTGATTCTACTTATGTAACCAAAAACCAATTACCTGTTGAACATCAAGAAGCTTTATTTAACTTACCAGTAGGTAGTGTTTATGGACCATACGTTTATGGAGGACATCAGTGTATTTCTAAAATGGTTGGAAGAAAAGCAAATGCAAGTGCTAAAGCAAGTCACATTTTATTGTCTTACAAAGGAGCACCTCAATCAACTGCTACTAGAACTAAAGAAGAAGCACAAGCTTTAGCAAATACTTTATTAGCACAGGCTAAAGCTAATCCAGGAAACTTTGCCATGTTAGCGCTAACAAATTCAGACGACCCAGGATCAAAAAACAATGGAGGAGAATACGACAACATTACTCCAGGACAAATGGTACCTCAGTTTAATGATTTTGTATTTAACAATGCTATTGGTACAATTGGAGTTGTTGAAACAGATTTCGGATTTCACGTTATCAAAGTAACTGACAAATACAATGCTGTATTAATGGGAACTGTTGCACAGAAAATTGAACCTTCTGAAGCTACTATCGATGCTATTTATACTAAAGCAAGTCAATTAGAAGCTGATGCTAATGAAAACAAAGATTTTGCTGCAGTAGCTAAAAAAGCAGGATTTGAAGTAATTCCAGCAACCAACATTAAAGGTTTTGACGAATATGTACAAGGATTAGGATCTCAGAGAGAAATTGTAAGATGGGCTTTCAATCAAGACACTGAAATTGGAGATGTTAGACGTTTTGATGTCCCTCAAGGTTTTGTAATCGCTAAACTAAAGGACAAAAACGAAACAGGTTTACTTCCATTAGATGTTGCTAAATTAAGTGTTGAGCAACTTATAAAAAATCAGAAAAAAGCTGAAATTATTAAGAAAAAAATGAGTGGAACATCTTTAGAAGCTGTTGCTAAAGCTTCTGGAGCGTCTGTTCAAACAGCAGTTGGTGTTTCAATAAAAGTTCCTGTTGTACCTAACATTGGTAACGAACCAAAAGTAGTAGGTAAAGCATTTGGCTTAGCGGCAGGAAAAACATCTGAAGTAATCGAAGGTCTTTCTGGGATGTTTATGGTTAGAACTAAAACTGTAACTAAAGCAATGGAACTTCCAAACTACAAAACCTATATTACTCAAGACCGTTCTCAAAATCAATCTTACGCTGTCTCTAAAGCATACACTGCTTTAAAAGACAAAGCAGAGATTAAAGATAACAGAGCTAAATTCTAAGAGTTATTCTTATAAAAAAAGGCTATCCGTTGCGCGTGATAGCCTTTTTTTATTTCACTTGTTTAATAACATAAGTTACGATTCCCCAAATAATAAATTCATTATGAGGCTCTATTTGAATGGGAATATAATTTGGATTTTCGGGCATTAGAAAGACAGCATCATCGGTTTTTTTAATGCGTTTAACCGTAAACTCTCCATCAATAAAACATACTGCCACAGCATTATTCCTTGGTTCCAAACTTCTATCAATTACTAAAATATCACCATCATCAATCCCGGCACCTATCATAGAAGTACCACTTGCCTTAGCATAGAAGGTAGCTTCTTTGTTCTTAATCAACAAATGATCTAAACTTACTTTTGATTCTTCAAAATCGGCTGCTGGCGAGGGAAATCCTGCTTTAATTTCACTTGAAATGAAAGAAGTCTCTATAGTATTATCAAAATCAGGAACAAAAAAAGTTATTTTAGAATTTACTTGCATTTTACTTCTAATAATTCGTTAAAATTTGTTGTATATCGATTGGACAAATGATTCTGTTTCATTTTCCAAGTACGTTTTAAATCTTGTGAAGCTAATCTAAGCTTACGTTCACCTGTTTTAGCCTGAACCGCATCCATAACTTCCATTATTTTTTGATATTTAGGATTCTCCTCATCAAAAAGTTTAAATTGACGTTGTGAATCAGGAACAATTTCTGACACAATAACACCCGCTTTCTTATAGGCAGTTCCTTCTTGATACAATTCCTTCAACATCCTTATAGCTGTTTGACTAATTGAGAAAGAAGTGTTGGAAGGAAAAGGTAACGTTTGCATGCGATAAAAGCTATAACGTTCGCCATTAATGGTTTTAAATTTATCTTTTCGCAAGTACAGAATGACCGCATTGCAACAGGAATTTTGCTTACGTAGCTTTTCAGAACAAATCGAAGCAAAAGTCACAACTCGTTCTTTAAGCTCATTAAAATCTGTAATATCTTTCTCAAAACTTCTCGTCACAGCGATATTTTTTTTTGCCTTAGGCTCTTCCATTTCTAAAACAGATTTTCCTTCTAACTCATACTTCAATCGCATTCCTACCACTCCCATTTCTTTGCGAATGAAAGTTTCATTATGAGGCAGTGTGAAATCATAAGCTGTATTGATGTTTTTTGCTTTCATTTTTTTGGTAAGGCGAAAACCAATACCCCATACATCTTCAATTTTAGTCCATTTTAAGGCTTTAATTCGTTTTTCATCGGTATCGATGACATAGATTCCATTTGTGCGTTCTGGAAACTTCTTAGCAATTTTATTAGCTACTTTTGAAAGTGCTTTTGTAGGAGCAAAACCAATTCCGATAGGAATACTTAACCATTTCAAAATTCTGTGTTGGATTTCAGTACCATACGTGTTGAAATCGGTAATCGTCATTCCTGAAAAATTCAAAAAGGCTTCATCGATACTGTAAACTTCAACATTGGGTGTATAATTTTCAAGAATTTTCATCACCCGATGGCTCAAATCACCATATAAAGCATAATTGGAAGAAAAAACGCGAATATCATGTTGCTTTATCAAATCTCGAACTTGAAACTCGGGCGCACCCATAGGAATTCCTAATGCTTTTGCTTCATTACTACGTGAAATTATACAACCATCATTATTAGACAAAACCACAACAGGTTTGCCATTTAATTGTGGCTGAAAAACACGCTCGCAAGAAACGTAAAAGTTATTACAATCGACTAAAGCATACATTTTGTAAAGTTACCGTAACTTTTACAAAAAGAAAATGAGTCAATTGTTAATGTTAATAAATTATCGCTTCAAAGAAAAATGGGCTTTAAAAATCTGTTTTGTAGTACTATTCTGTGGCAAATATTCAACTGTAAACCAATAATCCGTTGAAGGCAATTTCTCTCCATTGAGAGTTCCATCCCAACCAGAACTAGTTGGCGACATTTGTTTCAAGAATTTGCCATAACGATCAAAAATAGTAATCACTGCATCAGGTTGTTGGTACAGATCCCAAATATTCCAAGTATCATTTATACCATCTTCATTTGGCGTGAAATAATTTGGATAATTAATAATGTAAATTGGACCAATCATTGTGGGAGCACATCCAGCTTCAACATCATAAATATTTATGTAGTATTGGCCTGAAGTCAAATTAGTAAAAACATTGCTAGATTGGAATTCGGAAGTATCCCCATTAGCGTTAATTAACTGATACGAATAATCACCATAGCCTCCTGTTATATTTACGGTAATGAAAGTATTGTTCTCAAATGGAGTACTTACCTCAAAATCAGCAACAGCAGGTCCTGACTGAGTAATTGTTACTGTAGTTGGATTAAAATTACAGTTGGCACCTACATCGGGAGTTAGTTTAATAAATTCAACTGTATAATCACCGGCTTGCGAGGCTGTATAAGTTGGCCCTGTTCCCATTAAAATTCCATTCAAAAACCAATTTACGGTAAACTGAGATGGACTTAATCCCGAATTCATCGTAAACGTTCTTAGAGTATCACCTGTTAGAGGATCTACGCAAATAATACCACCTCGAATCGTAATATTACGTAAAGGATGGACTGTGAAAGTAAATGAAATTTCGTCGTTACAATTTGGATTTCCGATAGCTGAAGCATACACATAATATGTATAAGTGCCAGGAGTAGAAATATTAAAATTCGTAATTAAATTTGCTGGATTACCACCTGATTGCGAATAGTAACCTATGTCGTAATTTGTTGTTGGTAAAGTTGGTAAAATATAATTTCCACACTCTTCCATATCAAACACCAAATTTAAGGCCGTAAGATTGGGAGTTTCTGAAACAACAACATCAAAACTATCTTGTTGAGTACAGATTATTCTATCTCCATTTACTGCATAAACATAAATAGTTGTTGTGGTATTAGGCGTATTAAAAACTGTTCCAGGCGGCACAGGATTTACACCATTGGAATCATAAAAATATCCAATAGTATAATTAAATGGAGTTGGCGCTACATGAGTTAATGCAGGTAGTTGATAATTATCAAATTCACAAACTGGTGGAGCAGTATAATCAGGCAAATTGATT
>CAZCIV010000209.1:0-5153 GCA_964498595.1 uncultured Flavobacterium sp. | reverse complement strand
AAACCTAAAAAAATTGAAATTATAATTCCGTAAATATAGGTTTGCTTTTGAGTCAGTTTATTAATTTGAAATTGTCCAAAATCTTTTTTGAAATAGGTATAAAGTAAGAGCAAAATCAATACCACAAAAAGCAAGGGTTTCATGAAATCGTTTTGCATTACGTTGAGTAAACTAGAACCCAAATAAGCAAAAGAAAAAGAAACAACAGCCATTACAAGAAATAACTTCCAATTGACTTTTGCTGATTTCAAATAGTGATACGTTGCCATGCTTGTTCCACTAAACCCTGGTATTTTTAGCGTTCCAATGATGGAAGCAACCGTTACATTAGGCAATAAAATTAAAGCGGCTGGGGTTTGAATCAAACCTCCTCCACCTACAATAGCATCGATAAAACCAGCTACGAAGGAAGCTATGCAAAGAAAAATGATAATGTAAGTCTCCATTTTTTTAGTAATCAGTCTCAGTGTTCAGTCTCAGTAATACTGTTTACTGCGACTGAACATTGAACACTAAATTATACTCTTACAATATTAGCTCCGATAGCGCGAAGTCTTTCGTCGATGCGCTCGTAACCTCTGTCGATTTGTTCGATATTTTGAATGGTTGAAGTTCCTTTTGCTGTTAAAGCAGCAATTAATAATGAAATTCCGGCTCTAATATCTGGAGAACTCATAGTAGTTGCTTTTAGTTGCGATTGGAAGTTATGTCCCATAACCACTGCTCTGTGTGGGTCACATAACATAATTTTTGCTCCCATATCAATTAATTTATCTACGAAGAACAAACGGCTTTCAAACATTTTTTGGTGGATTAACACATCGCCTTTGGCTTGTGTACAAACTACTAAAACGATACTTAACAAGTCAGGTGTAAATCCTGGCCATGGAGCATCGGCAATAGTTAAAATTGAACCATCGATATCGGTTTTGATTTCATATCCGTCTTTATGTGCAGGAATGTAGATATCATCGCCTTTTCTTTCAAGTGTAATTCCTAATTTTCTAAATACGTTTGGAATTTGCCCTAAGTTATCCCAACTCACATTTTTAATCGTAATTTCGCTTCTTGTCATAGCTGCAAGACCAATCCAAGAACCGATTTCAATCATATCCGGTAAAATTCTGTGCTCGCAACCGCCTAAACTTTCCACACCTTCAATTGTAAGTAAATTAGACCCAACACCTGTGATTTTCGCACCCATTGAATTTAACATTTTACACAATTGCTGTAAGTAAGGTTCGCAAGCTGCATTATAAATCGTTGTTGTTCCTTCTGCTAAAACGGCAGCCATTACAATATTAGCCGTTCCGGTTACCGAAGCTTCGTCTAACAACATATAAGAACCTTGTAATCTTCCGTCGATTTCCACTCCGTAGAAATGGTCTTCTCTTTCGTATCTAAATTTAGCACCAAGATTAATAAAACCTTCAAAGTGCGTATCTAAACGACGACGACCAATTTTATCACCTCCAGGCTTAGGAATGTATCCACAACCAAAACGTGCTAATAGCGGTCCTACAATCATAATTGAACCTCTTAAACTTCCACCTTCTTTTTTGAATGCTTCTGTTTTTAAGTAGTTTACATTTACCTCATCGGCTTGAAACGTATAATCACCAGGTCCATTTTTTTGAATTTTAACCCCTAAGTTTCCTAAAAGTGTGATTAATTTATTTACATCAATAATATCTGGAATATTGGTAATTCTAACTTTTTCAGAAGTTAATAAAACCGGACACAAAACTTGTAAAGCTTCATTTTTTGCTCCCTGAGGGGTTATATCCCCTTTTAATGGTTTTCCTCCTTCAATTTTAAATGTTCCCATGCAACTGCCTATTTTTTAAATGTATTTTTGTTTTGATTGTTTTTATTCATGTGCCCTTTATTGTTGTTATTTTTCTTAACAATTCCGGGTTTATTGGAACTAAATTGCGTTTTATTGGATACTTTCTTGTTCACTTTCATCAAATCGTGTGTGTTAGAAAGCTCCTCATTGGATTTCGAAAGATTTAATTTACCTCCCGAAAGTTCTAATAAATGTTCAAAAATTACTTCGTCTGTAACCGTATCTTTGTTCCAACTCAAGTAACATTTTTTCATGTGATTTGCGATTACTAGTACTAAAGCATTTTTTAATTCGCTTTCTTCCCAGCTATTCGCTACATCAATCATGTATTTGATGTTGTTTCCGTAAAAACGATATTTAGGGAAATTTTGTGGATATTGCAAACGCTCTGGTTTTTGAGATAACAATTCTTTAGACGGAATAGGATACGGAGAATCGACATCCAATTTAAAATCAGACATGATAAACAATTGATCCCATAATTTATGTTGAAAATCCAATACATCACGTAAATGTGGATTCAAAGAACCCATTACCGAAATAATGTATTTTGCTGCTTTGTTTCGCTCGTCACGATCTTCAATAGCTGTGGCTTGATCGATTAATTTTTGCAAATGTCTTCCGTATTCTGGAATAATCAAATGCGGACGTTGCGAATTATATTCTAAATTGCTTACTTGTTCTTGCATGTTTATTTATAATGAAATGATGCCTTCAATATCCGAAACCTCAATGTATTTATCAATTACACTTTGCGGATTTTGCATGTTCACACTTACTGAAACACTTGTAAATTTACCTGTTTTTGACTGTTGTGTCGTAATAACAGCTCCCATATTATTAAAAGCAGCCTCTACTTTTGCAATACTATGTGCATTAGAAGGCATGATAAATTTATATAAGTATTCTGAAGGCCAAAGTGTTGAATTTGATAACTCTTCTTTTAATCGTATGTAAAATTCTTCTGTTTTCTTATCCATCATCATTTCGTATTTGAATTAGCAAATATACTTTTTTATGTTCAGAATTGTATTGTAGCAACTTATAATTTTTTAAGTTGATTAGATTTTTAAAAAAACTTACTTTTGCGCCTTAGAAATTCCAATATGAATAAAGAAATTGTGGTTTTAATAGGTGGACCAAGTTCTGGAAAAACTACCTTAATCGAAGCATTAAAAGCAAAAGGACACACTTGTTATCCTGAGATTTCTCGTGAAGTAATCCGTGAAGCTCAAGAACAAGGAATTGAACAATTGTTTCTCGAAAAACCACTTTTATTTAGTGAATTATTATTAGAAGGCAGAAAAAAACAATTCCATCAAGCTTTAAATGAAGAAGCCGATGTTGTTTTTTTAGATCGCGGTATTCCAGATGTTTTGGCTTACATGCATTATATTGGCGATTCGTATCCTTCCTTTTTTGACAAAGCGTGTCAGGATTATAAATACAGTTCGATATTTGTTTTACCCCCTTGGAAAGAAATCTATGTTAGTGATGCCGAACGTTATGAGAACTACGAACAAGCCGTTTTGATTCACGAACATTTATTAGAAACTTACAAAAAATACGGTTATTCGATTACAGAAGTTCCGAAAGATACGGTTGAAAATCGTGTGGCTTTTATTATGAAACATCTTAATCAATAATTTTTTAATACTTTAGTGTTTCTAAAAGCCCAATCTAATGTCGGAAGCCTTACAAATTCTTCAAAAATACTGGAAACACGATAGTTTTAGGGAACCTCAAGAAGCCATTATTCAATCGGTTTTAGATGGAAATGATACGTTTGCTCTATTACCAACAGGCGGAGGAAAGTCGGTATGTTTTCAGATTCCAGCCATGATGCTTAATGGCATTTGTTTGGTGATTTCGCCTTTAATTGCTTTGATGAAAGACCAAGTTCAGAATCTACAAAGCAAAAATATAAAAGCGATTGCTTTAACGGGCGGGGTTTCACAAGATGATATTATTGATATTTTGGACAATTGCCAATTCGGAAACTACAAATTCTTATATCTTTCACCCGAACGTTTACAACACGATTGGATTGTAGAACGTTTAAAACAATTACCAATAAACCTTATCGCAATTGATGAAGCTCATTGTGTAAGCCAATGGGGACATGATTTTAGACCTGCCTATTTAAAAATTTCCGCTTTAAAAACGCACTTCCCTTCTACTCCATTTTTAGCCTTGACTGCAACAGCAAACAAAAGAGTTCAAGAAGATATTTGTACACATTTAGCGTTGGTAAATCCGAAAGTTTTTACCAAATCATTTACCCGAGAAAACTTGGCTTATCATGTGATTAAAACCGAAGATAAACTTTTCAAAATACAGCAGATTTTAACCAAAAATCCGCAATCTTCTATCATTTATGTTCGTAATCGTAAATCGTGTATTGAAACATCAAAACAGTTGAATCAATTGGGATTTACCGCTACCTTTTATCATGGCGGACTTCCCGCTAAGGAGAAAGAAAAAAACATGCAATTGTGGTTGGAAAACAAATCGCAGGTTATTGTAGCTACGAATGCTTTTGGCATGGGAATCGACAAACCCGATGTAAAAACAGTAATTCACATTCAACTTCCAGAAAATATTGAAAATTATTATCAGGAAGCCGGAAGAGCGGGTAGAAATGGCGAAAAAGCGTTTGGAATAATTGTCACAAACCCTACGGATATTGGTTATACCAAAGCCCAATTTATTGATGTTTTACCTGATAAAAAATTCGTAAAAGACGTTTACATCAAGCTGAACAATTACTTTCAAATTGCGTATGGTGAAGGTTACAATGAAAGTTTTGCCTTTAGTTTGAATCAATTTTGCGCACAATATCAATTCCCAGTGATTAAAACTTTCAATAGTTTGCAATTTTTAGATCGTCAAGGTATTATTACATTTCAAAGTGAATCCACAGAAAAAATTAGTTTACAATTTATCATTCCGAGCAAAGAAGTCATTCGTTACATCAGTTTACATCCTCACGACGAACCTGTTATTACCACTATTTTGAGAACCTATTCTGGCATTTTTGATGTAGAAACTACGATTAATCCGCATTTGGTGGCCAAAAAAGCAAACACCTCAGAAAAAAAAGTAGAAGAAATAATTGATAAATTGGCTGCGAGTCAGTGCATCATGCTACATGCAAAAAACAATGATAGTGCCATAACCTTTAACGAAGCTCGTGAAGATGACTTAACGATTAATCGCGTGGCGAAGTTTTTAGAACATCAAAACCAATTGAAAGAAGAGCAATTTCAAAGTGTGGTGAATTATATCACAAATGAAGATACTT
>CAZCIV010000208.1:0-5160 GCA_964498595.1 uncultured Flavobacterium sp. | reverse complement strand
ACCTGACCAGCACCTACTGTTCTACCACCCTCACGGATAGCGAAACGTAAACCTACTGATAAAGCGATAGGGCTTAATAACTGAACATCAATTGTTAAGTTATCACCAGGCATAACCATCTCTACACCAGCTGGTAAAGAAATAGTACCCGTTACGTCAGTTGTACGTACGTAGAACTGTGGACGGTAGTTATTGTGGAATGGAGTGTGACGTCCACCTTCTTCTTTTTTCAAGATATATACCTCAGCTTTAAAGTGTGCGTGTGGTTTAACAGATCCTGGTTTAATGATAACCATTCCTCTTTTGATATCTTCTTTAGCGATACCTCTTAATAATAAACCTACGTTATCTCCAGCCTCACCTCTATCAAGGATTTTACGGAACATCTCAACTCCTGTAATTGTAGAAGTTAATTTATCAGCTCCCATACCAATGATTTCAACAGCATCACCTGTATTAGCAACTCCAGTTTCGATACGACCTGTAGCAACAGTTCCACGACCTGTAATTGTAAATACGTCCTCAACTGGCATCAAGAATGGTTTATCAACATCACGAGCAGGTAATTCAATCCAGTTATCAACAGCATCCATTAAAGCTAATACTGTATCAACCCATTTTGGCTCACCATTTAAAGCTCCTAAAGCAGAACCTTGAATAACAGGACCATTATCACCATCATATTGATAGAAAGATAATAAATCTCTGATTTCCATTTCTACTAATTCTAATAATTCAGCATCATCAACCATATCCACTTTGTTCATGAATACAACCATTCTAGGCACACCTACTTGACGACCTAAAAGGATGTGCTCTCTTGTTTGTGGCATAGGACCATCTGTAGCAGCAACTACTAAGATAGCACCGTCCATTTGAGCAGCACCTGTAACCATGTTCTTAACGTAATCCGCGTGACCTGGACAGTCAACGTGAGCGTAGTGACGGTTAGCTGTAGAATATTCTACGTGAGATGTATTAATAGTAATACCTCTTTCTTTTTCTTCTGGAGCATTATCAATTTGATCAAATGATTTTGCTTCTGATAAACCAGCATCAGCTAATACTTTAGTAATTGCAGCTGTTAATGTAGTTTTACCGTGGTCAACGTGTCCGATAGTTCCAATATTTAAATGGGGCTTCGAACGATCAAAGGTTTCTTTTGCCATGATTTAATAATTTAATCTTAGTTATATATTAGTGTTCAAAAAATAAACATTCTTAAGAGCCAATGACGGGAATTGAACCCGTGACCTCTTCCTTACCAAGGAAGCACTCTACCCCTGAGCTACACCGGCTTTTGTGAGTTCAGAAGTTAGAATTCAGAATTCAGAAATATCTAAATTCGTTTTCTAAATTCTAATTTTCATTGTGGGGAGAGCAGGATTCGAACCTGCGAAGGTGTAACCAGCGGATTTACAGTCCGCCCTCGTTGGCCGCTTGAGTATCTCCCCGAACCATTTATATTTTTGTTGCAAAATTTGAGCCGATGGAGGGACTCGAACCCACGACCTGCTGATTACAAATCAGCTGCTCTAGCCAGCTGAGCTACACCGGCAACTTAAATATAAAAAGTCCGCTATTTCTAACGGACTGCAAATGTATATAATTTATTTTTGAATCAAAACATTTTTTATATTTTTTTTATATTTATGAATGCGCTCTTAATTTTTCCTTCCTTTTCATAATTACTCGCTCTAATGAATCAACCGATAAATCAGCCGCTTCTTCAAAACTTTTTGCTGTTTTTTTAACTAAAAAATCATCTCCAGGAACAATAATTTTTATTTCAACCGTCTTATTCTCCTTATCACTAGTGTTTTCGAGTCTTAAAAATACTTCAGCCGAAACAATTTTATCATAATACTTTTCTAATTTATCCATTCGTTCTTGAATGAAATCTACCAATTTTCTGTCTACATTAAAATTTACTGCTTGCAAATTAACTTTCATAATTATTGTTAATTAAAAGGTTATACAATCGAGTTATTTTTTATTTCTAGGATGCGCTTCTTGATATATTTTTTTTAATTCTGCCAAACTACTATGGGTGTATATTTGGGTAGACGACAAACTAGCATGACCTAATAACTCTTTTACGGAATTTAAATCGGCACCATTATTCAACAAATGTGTTGCAAAGGAATGCCTAAGAACGTGTGGACTCTTTTTTTCTTTTTTCGAGACAGTACTAAAATAATAATTTATTAATCGATACACAAACGATTCACTCACTTTATGACCACTTTTAGATAAAATTAACATCTCATTATCATTAATTTGTTCTAAATTATTTCTTTGCGTTTTATAACTTCTATAAATATCTAAAGTACAATCTAACATCGGAATAATTCGTTCTTTATTTCTCTTTCCAATAACCCGAATTGTTTTTTGAATTTCATTTACACTATTCAACTTTAAATTTATCAACTCTGCCCTACGAATTCCCGTAGTATAAAAAAGTTCAATCACAAATCGATTCCGTATCCCTTCAAAATCATTCGAATAATCATTATCCAAAAAAACATCTTGTAATTCTTTTTCCGAAAATGGAATTTGAACTTTTTTTGCAGTTTTTAAAGATTTATGCTTTGATAACGGATTGACCGAAATTTGCTTAACCTTTAAAAGAAACTTATAATATGATTTTAAAGCAGATACTTTACGATTAACAGAAGTAGTCGACATATTTTGTTCCACCAAAACAACTATCCAATTTCTAATATTCGGATAATCAACCTCTTCTAAAGAAATTGACTGTTGCTTTAAATAATTCTCAAAAGACAAAATATCATCAAAATAGGCACGAACTGTTAAAGGAGAATAATTCTTCTCTTTAACCAAATAATCTCGATATGCTTGTAGATTTGAAGTCATAAAAAAACCGCTAAAAACAAAGTTACACTTTATTATTTAGCGGTTAGTATAGTTTATTCAAAAATATTAACTTTCTAACGAGTCTCTCAATCCTTGAATATAAGCTGCTTTTTGAATTTTAGCTCTGTTTAAAACAGATGGCTTTATGAAAGCTTGACGCGCACGTAACTGACGAACAGTTCCTGTTTTATCAAATTTTCTTTTATAGCGCTTTAATGCTCTATCGATATTTTCTCCGTCTTTAATTGGTATAATTAACATAATATAGACACCTCCTCTCGTTAAGGGTGCAAATGTAAAAAATAATTTTGAATTAAAAATTAAAAAATAAATTATTTTACTGCAGGCTTATAATTCTGGTTATCGATTATCATTTTTGATAAAATCTCTTTCAAAATTTCAGAAGTTCCACCTCCAATTGGTCCTAAACGGCTATCTCTTAACAAACGAGCTAACGGATATTCTTCCATATAACCATAACCTCCTAGCATTTGCAAACAATCATATATAGCCAAATCAG
Organism: uncultured Flavobacterium sp.; assembly: GCA_964498595.1. Classification (GTDB taxonomy): domain Bacteria; phylum Bacteroidota; class Bacteroidia; order Flavobacteriales; family Flavobacteriaceae; genus Flavobacterium. Next base: position 1,763 of record CAZCIV010000208.1, on the reverse strand, counting down.
CAACCTTAGTTGATTTTAATTTGGCCATAGTTGCTTCTTTAACAACGTATTCATTATTATTTAATCGAGCTACTGCAGCATAATTGAAGATTTTACAGTGTTCAACTTCAGTAGCATGCTCTACCATGGTGTGACGTAAAGCTTGAAATTTATTAATTGGACTACTAAAAGCTTCACGCTGTGACATATATTCTAATGTGTATTCAATTGCATATTCTGCTCTTGCGTGGGCATTAATGGCCATAATTAATCTTTCCAATGCAAAATGTTGCATAATATAAGGAAATCCTTTCCCTTCTTCACCCATCAAATTTTCAACAGGAATTTCAACATTATCAAAAGCAATCTCTGCTGTATCAGATGCTCTCCATCCTAATTTATCTAGTTTTGTAGCTGAAACACCTTGAATATTAGTATCCACCAAAAAGATACTAATACCTTTATTACCTAATTCTGGATTTGTTTTTGCAGCTACAACATAATAATCTGCATAAACACCATTTGTAATAAACGTTTTTGAACCATTAATTACAAACGTATCTCCTTTACGAACCGCTGTTGTTCTCATTCCTGCTACATCACTTCCACCAAATGGCTCGGTAATACACAATGCACCAATTTTTTTACCCGCAATACTCGGTGCTAAATATTCTTGTTTTATTCTTTCATCTCCTTCAGCATTTAAATGAGTCATTGCCAAATAAGCATGAGCCCACATAGCTGCAGCAAAACCAGATGATTTTATTTTTTGAAGTTCTTCTAAAAATATTATCGTATAGAATAAATCCAAATTCAATCCACCATAAGATTCAGGATAATTTAACCCAAAGAAGCCCATTTCCCCAAATTTTTCCCAAATAAAACGCTCAATAGTTCCTGTTTTTTCCCATTTTTCAATATGTGGAACTACCTCTTTGTGTAAAAAATCTCTAAAACTTTGTCTGAATAATTCGTGTTCATCTGAGAAATACATTGAATTCATAAATCAATAATTTTGTAGGTAATTTTTTGTTGATATTTTTAAAAATCCAAATATAAGGCGATTATTTTTATTTTTTCGTTAGGCATTCCCTTAATTTTTGTTAAATCATCAAAATTTTTAATTCCATTATTCATGGTTCTGTAAATGACAATTTCTTTAGCTAACGCATAATTAAAATAGGGAAATTTTGCCAATTCTTTCTGTGACAAATCATTAATTGCAATTTTACTCAAACCGTTTTGAGTTTTTACGGCGAATCTTTTTTCTAAATCCGACAAAGCTTCTGGGCTAATTCCCCATATAAACTGAAATTGCTCCATACTCACAAAACATCCCAACTTCTCTTTTTCTAATAAAATCTTGTCAGCTAATTTTTCCCCAATTCCATACACTGCAATTAAATCTTCTCGAGTTGCTGTGTTTATATCTTTTTGAATGATTTTTTCTTTTTCCTTTGGCAAAAACTTATGAAACTTTTCTGAAACAACATTGGTCTTATTTTTTACCCAATCTGGAAATTTAAAATAAGGACTAATTTTAGAAAGAAATGCATTTGAAACTTTAGTAACTTGTTGAAAATCTTCTGCCGAGTTTACAAATTTTCCAGTTTTACGAAAAGCATGTAAACGATCTATCTCTTGAATTGTCATTCCTAACTTATATCCTTTGTAGTCTGTTATATAATTTGGATTGAAGGGATAAATGGTGTCTTTTTTTGTAGCCTGAATATTTTTTAAACTATCAATTTCATTTTGCACTGACAACCAAGCTTTATCTTCTG
>CAZCIV010000207.1:0-5181 GCA_964498595.1 uncultured Flavobacterium sp. | reverse complement strand
TATTTTAATAAATAAGCCAAATGATCTACGTCTAATAAATCGTTGATAGCTACTACTTCTACGTTATCTCTGTTGAATGTTTCTCTGAATACAATTCTTCCGATTCTTCCGAATCCGTTAATTCCTAATTTTACTTTTGACATTTTTATTTTCTTTTATTTACTAATTCGTTATGATGATACGATATCGGATACTTTTACCAATTCCATATCGATTTCACTTTGTCCTTTGATGGCTTGCTCTAAAGGGGTTAACATAATTTTATCTTGATTCAAACCTACCATGTAGTTAGATTTTCCTTCTAATAAAGTTTCTACAGCTTTAACTCCTAATCTTGAAGCCAATACGCGGTCAAAACAAGAAGGAGAGCCACCACGTTGCATGTGACCTAAAACAGAAACACGTACATCATATTCAGGCATATTCTCTTCAATAAAATCTTTTAATTCGAATACATTTTTACCAATTTTATCACCTTCTGAAACTACTACAATACTAGACGTTTTTCCTGAACCTTTACTTCTTTTTAAAGATTCTAAAAGACGGTCTAAACCAAAATCTTCTTCCGGAATAAGAATTTCTTCTGCTCCAGCTCCAATTCCAGCATTTAAGGCAATGTGACCTGCATCTCTTCCCATTACTTCTACAAAGAATAATCGATTATGAGAATTTGCCGTATCTCTAATTTTATCGATAGCATCAATTACGGTATTCAAAGCTGTGTCGTATCCTAAAGTATGACTGGTACCATAAATATCATTATCAATGGTTCCTGGTATACCAATTACAGGAAAACCATATTCTTCATTAAAAATTTCAGCTCCTGTAAAACTACCATCACCGCCAATTACAACAAAAGAATCAATACCTGCTGCTACTAAATTATCATAAGCTTTCTTTCTACCTTCTTTTGTTTTAAATTCAGTTGAACGAGCTGATTTTAAAATAGTTCCACCTTTATTGATAATATTTTTCACATCACGTGGTCCCATTTCTTTGAAGTCTCCTTCAATCATTCCTTGGTAACCTCTGTAAATACCAACACATTCTACATTATAATAAGCACAAGCTCTAACCACTGCACGAATGGCAGCATTCATCCCAGGAGAATCGCCTCCAGATGTTAAAACACCAACTTTTTTAATCTTTGTCGACATATTATTTTTGATTGTTTATGTAAAGTTATAAAACGAAAATTAAAAAACAGCGATTTTTGCTAACTATTTAATAATAGCGGCAAATTCAAACGTTTTCGTTAATAACTTTTTGATTTTTATACTAAAATACTAAGAATTAATCGATTTCAGGAACTCGAATTGGTTCCTCTTTTGTAGCTTCAGATGATTTCGTTTTTCGTTGGTTGATGAATTCTATGAATTCTGGTGGAAATTCAGAATCTGGTAGTTCATCATGAGATTTTGAAGTTTTTTTTCTATTTCGATTTGAATTAAATATCTTTTTGAGCATTTCTCTAAAAGTATTAAATTCGACATTATAGGTAACACCAAGACCTTGAGTATATCCTATTCCATCACCAACATAATTGATATCATTCTCTCTATTAAATACATGAGCATTCAATGAGCCATCTTCATTAAGCTGTATTAAAACTTCAAGATTTCCTACAATAATAGATTCTGTCACACCTCCTACGGGTACATTTGCCTTTCCGTTAATCGTAATTCTATCACTAATTCTTGTGCTTAAAGTTACCCCCACTCGATCTGAGATTTCAGTTAATCTATTGCCTTGAGAATAGTCTAATCCTAATTGTAAGTTACTATCAGCATCTGCAAACAAACCATTTATTATTGAACTTGCTCCTTCTATTAAAGAACCATAAGCTGCATTTCCAGAGGATTCAGCCGTTACAAAGGATCCTGTAGCCATCAAAGCAAAAGCTTGGTTTTGTCGTGTGTCTTTATCTTGTAATTTATAATCAATTTCACTTTTTAATACCGAACTTACTGTTGGAAAATCAATACTAAAATCAGGTTGAGGATTATCTAAATTACCATTTAGCAAAATGGAAACATTGGTATCAACTTTTCTATTTAATGAAGCACTCTCAATTAATACTGCTGGATTCGCCATAGTTTTGTATGTAGCCTTTAAATCTAATACTGCATTCATAGGCTCTCCATCCCAACGAATAGTTCCTCCTTTTTCGACATTAAATTTTTTATCTATAATACCTCCATATTTAAAATTATATTGCCCTTCTTGCACAATAAAATCTCCAAACATTTCAAATTTGCCTAAAGTATTAATATTCATCTGCATGGAACCAACACCTTTTCCTTTCATAGCATGACCTGTTTCACGGTTTAGAATAATTTCAATATCAGCATCTGTATCAATATCAAAATTGAAATCAAGTTCTAATCCTTGATATCTATTTTCTTTTGCAATTTTACCCAAGAGAGATTTTTTATATTCTTCCACCGTCATAAAGTTAATAAAGGAATTGTTTCCTAAATCTTCTTCATCATTTACCGGAATTTTTATAGAAGTTCCTTTTTCAGATTCACCCGCTACTTTAATATTTAATGCATCTACAGAGCCTGTTATACTAGCTTTTCCTTTCATAAAAGCAGTTCCGTAATAATAGGCCTCTTCTGAATCTTTAGTGTCTAATGCTAAAATATTATCCGAAATCAAATGCAAATCGAGTTCCCAATCACCAAGGTTTTCATGACGAATAGTTCCATCAATAACTCCTTTTGTTTTGTATTTGGTATCGGTTACTTCAATTTTTCGAAGACTAAATTGATGCTCTGTTAAATCAACTATAGCATTTTTTTCAAAAGCATAATCTACATTCAAATACGGAACGCGCATTCCGGCATCATTAAGATAAAGTCGTCCATCCATTTCAGGTTCGGTTAATGAACCACCAATTGTAGTTCTCCCAGTGGCATTTCCTCTAACATCCGATAAAACGCTTCCAAGTAATGAACCAAATGGAGCTAAATTGAATTTTTCAAAACCAGCAACTAAATCTAAACTTGATTGTTGTCCCACAAAATTTACGTTTCCATCTAAGAAAAAGTGCTCTTGCCCCTCTTGCTTTAAACTAGAATTCACTTTAAACTGATTGAAGTTTTCGTTTCCTTCAATTTTGAAATCTAAATCGCCTAGTAAAAACTGATTAATTTTCAGGCTATCAATAGTTAAGTTTGAAATAGGCTCATACTTATTTCTATCTTGTTTATAGGTAATATTTCCGTTAATTTTTCCGCCAAATGATAAACTATCTAATGCAGGCGTTACCTTGTTCAAATCTACATCATCAAAGGATAATTTAAAATCTTTATAGGTGGAATCGCGCATGGTTCCAAAAAAATCAATCTTTTGGTCGTTATGGGACAAAGTTAACTTTTGAAAATCGAAATCTTTGAATTTTTTATCGAATACAATTTTATTGTCTTCTGTTTCTTGTTCGTTAATAAACCAGAGATATTCTTTGAATTTAATCTCCGATTTTTTAAATCCAACTATAGATTGTTTATCTTTATTTATGGTGTGATACAAGTTCAAATCATACGTATCTTCACTCTTAGGTCCACCTTTAAACTCAGAACGAACAAACAATGTATCTTTTAAAGTAAAGTTAATCAAGTTAAAATCAGCAATTTTATACTTACCATTTTTAATTGAATCAACTGTTATATAGGCATTATATAATGGATTCTTATTGTCGATTTCAATATTTACATTTTCAATAGTATTTTCATATGCAATGATATTTGGCGAAGTAAAATCGAACACAAATTTTCCTTCATCACCACTTATTTTTCCTTTAGCTTTTGTATTTTCAGATATTTTTACATCTGGTATAAAAACTTCAACAATTTTATCATAAATCGTTAAATCAAAATTTAAAAATTGTCCTTTTTCTAATTTATTTGGAGAATAATTGGCATACAAACTTCCTAATGCATTTTCTACCATTTTTTGCAATTGATTTACTTTGTATTTTCCAACAATTTGCCCTGTAATAATATCGGGAGAATTAATTTCAATAGTTCTAACTCGTTCCGCATCAAAAGAAGAAGTGATTTCAAAATCATCAAAAAAGTACGAATCTTTACTATTTTGGTACGAAACGTTATTAATTTTTAAAACTCCTGCTAAATCATCAATCGAATTTCCATCTGCTTTAAAATCGATTGTTCCTTTTAAAATTGAGATGGAATCTGATTTATAAAAATTTAAAATATGTAAATCAGCATAATCAACTTGGGCTTTAAAATCGTAGTTTTTAGCTTTTAAACTCAGATCGATAGTTCCATCAAAATCCATTTTTAAATTGGGATCATTACTGTTGAAATAGCCTTTATAATATGGCATTTTCATACTTCCATCAACCGTAATGTTTTGATAATTATATCCGTTATAATAAAATTTATCAATTTTTCCTTTTATAGCTGTATTCAACAATTTTTGCGTGAATCCTTTACCATCAACATCTAAATCTAATGTAACTTTGCCAATATCGTTTTGACTTAAAAGTGTTCCTAAATCAAAAGCGTCTAACTTAATATTTCCTTGATATGAAGCATTATCAATATTATTGATATTTTGCATTGCTAAATTACCTTCTAAATAACCCAATTGCGATAACATCGAAACATCGGCGTTGATGTATTTTTGAGTTAATTCTACAGCACCAGAAATATTTACATTTCCTAATTTAGCCAAAACCGATGGTAAATTATTGCCTAAAATTCGAGGTAAAATAGATTTTAAATCTTCGTAATTGGAAGTAATTCGATCAAAGTTTCCTTTCATGTAAAACTCTTGATTTCCTTTTCCAAAAAGATTTCTAAAATTGGCAGTTCCAATTATTTCTGATTGATTCTTATCTACTAATTTTAAATTATAAGTCGTGAAATTATTCAATGTTCCAACCAAATGCGTATCAACATAAAAGACATTATTTTTCCCGAATTCATTGTAAAAATAATTCAAATCGTTTGAAGCAATTGTAGCTTTATCAAACTGAACATCAAAAATAACTTTGTTATTAAAATCTGAAAAATCTTTTCTGTTGTACTTCAACTCTACTCTACCTTTCATTTCAGATAAATGAGTTTTCATTGCTAGTTGTTCTAACAATATATTTTTCTTGGTATACGTAAAATCAGCCGTAATATTTTCGACTAACAATCCGCGATG
>CAZCIV010000206.1:1518-5199 GCA_964498595.1 uncultured Flavobacterium sp. | reverse complement strand
TTTAGCAGCAGGAGCCACTTTGCAATTTCCAAGTCAAAATCGATTAATTATTGATTCCGGAACTTGTATTACTTATGATTATGTGAACTCTAATAACGAATATTTGGGAGGTGCTATTTCGCCAGGTGTGTATTTACGATACAAAAGTTTACACGATTACACAGAAAAACTTCCTTTATTAGAAAAAAAAGATACGGCAACTTTAATTGGAAATTCTACAGAAAACAGCATCCACAGCGGAATTATCAAAGGTGTTTGTTTTGAAATTGAAGGTTTTATTGCCCAATATTTGCTTAAAAATCAAGATTTAACAATAATTTTAACAGGTGGCGATGCAGAATTTTTGGCTAAAAGATTAAAAAACACCATATTTGCCAATTCAAATTTCCTATTAGAAAGTTTGAACCTTTTATCACAATATATACATCAAAATGATTAAAAAAATTATTGTAATTGTTTGTTTTTTTGCATCACTATCTTCATGGGCACAAGACAACACAGCATCACCTTATTCTTTATACGGACTAGGAGAAGTAAAATTTAACGGTACTCAAGATGCTAGAGCTATGGGAGGATTATCTATAATTGGAGATAGTATTCAATTAGGCTTAATGAATCCGGCTTCTTATTCAAAATTAAAACTAACTTCATTTGCTGTAGGAGGAACTAATTCAGCAACCACATTCAAAACCCAGACTGAAAGCGAAAAAGCGCAAAGAACTAGTTTTGATTACTTAGCAGTAGGATTACCATTAGGTAAATTTGGAGCTGCTTTTGGATTAAAACCTCATTCTGCAGTAGGGTATAAAAATGAAAAAGTAGTGGAAAATAGTATCGCTACTGTTTTTCAAAGATCGCAAGGTAATGGTTTTATAAACAAAGTATTTCTAGGTGGAGGTTATCAAGTAAACAAAAATTTAAATATTGGAGCTGAATTAACATATCACTTTGGAGACATCACCAATATTTTCATAGAGCGCTTATTAGAACCTGAACCACTTCAATTTTCAACTAGAAAAAGAGATTATTCAAAGGTTAGCGGATTTGGAACTAACTTTGGATTTTTATATCAAACAAAAATCAGTAAAGATCTTACGTTACAATCGAGCTTAACTTACAGTCCAGAAACAAAACTGAATACAACCAATTCTAGAAAAATTGCTACCATTTCATTTGCTCAAAACGGCGCTGAAATCATAAACAACGAAGAAGACATTATTGTAGAAAACAAAGATCTAATCATTCCTACTAAAATAAGTTTTGGAGCTGGAATTGGAAAAAGTAAAACTTGGTTAATTGGTACTGAGATTACATTTACAGAGAATCAAAAATTGGTTAATCGTTTTCCTTTAACTTCCAATGCTTTTTATGAAAACTCAACGAGATTTGCTCTTGGAGGATATTATATTCCTAAATACGATTCTTTTTCAAGTTACTTAGAACGCGTTGTTTATAGGGCAGGATTCAAGTATGAAAATATTGGATTAGTCATCAATAATCAGAGCATAACAGATTATGGCATGAATTTTGGACTTGGATTACCGTTAGGATTTTCAAAAGTTGATTTGGGATTTGAATTTGGTAAAAGAGGAACTATTTCTGGCAACCTAATAAAAGAAAACTATTTTAACATAAGTATTGGACTAAACATGGGTTCAATATGGTTTGAAAAACGAAAAATTGATTAACAAATAATTACACAACAGAAAAATGAAAGCGAAATTAACTGTATTATTTATTGCTGTAGCGAGTATGTTTGTTCAAGCACAAAATACCGAAGCTTGTACAGAAGCCATAAGTTTGATGGCTTCAGCCGTAAAAGCAAAAGATGTATCTGCCTATGACTATTTAACTACTTTAAGAAAAGATTGTCCGTCTTTTCATAAAAGTATCTATTCTCAAGGAGAGTTTGCTATTGAATTAAAAATCGAAAAAGCAACAACTCCTGAGGAAAAAGAAAAATATGTTCGTGACTTATTAAAATTATACGATGAGCATGACCAATATTTCCCTGGTAACGGTGCAGGTAATAAAATGAAAAAAGCGTTGGCTTTGTTTGACAATAAAATTGGAACAAATGAAGAAATTTACAACCTTTTAGACACTGCTTTCAAAACCGACTATGCGAACTTTAGATTTGCAAAAGCTATGTACTTATACTTTGAAATTACAGTTAACAATCACAAAGCTGGAAAAGGAGTAGAATTACAACAAGTTTTTGACAAATACGATGAAATCACAACAAAATTAGATGAAGAAGAAAAAGAATTGTCTGAGGAAAAAGATGGTTTAATTACTAAAGAAGAAGCGGGCGAAACACTTTCTGATAAAGAGGCAAAAAGAAAAGCAAGACTTGAAAACAACTTGGAAATTTTTGCAAGTGTAAGAGCAAACATGGATAATATTGTATTAGAATTATCTACTTGTGAAAAGTTAATTCCATTCTATCAAAAAGGCTTTGAAGCTAATAAAGCTAACGAAGAGTGGTTAAAAAGAGCTGCTAATCGTTTAGAAATCAAAGGATGTGATTCTGATCCATTATTTTCTAAAATTTCAGAAGCATTGTATAAGTTAAATCCAAGTGCTGATGCAGCGTATCAATTAGGCGTTGTTGAGATTCAAAGAAAAAATACAACTAAGGCTTTAGATTACTTTAATCAAGCAGCAAACTTATACACAGATAACACTAAAAAAGCTAATGTATATTACAGAATTGCTGTGATGTATAGCAAATCTAACAAAGTACAAGCTCGTACTTACGCAAGAAAAGCATTATCAGTTAAGCCTTCTTACGGAAAATCATACTTGTTAATAGCACAGCTTTACGGAAACAGTATTAACGAATGTGGTAACGATCAATTTGAAAAAAGATCGATGTATTGGTTAGCAGCTCAATATTGCGACAAAGCAGGATCTGTAGACTCGTCTATTAAAGCTACAGCTAGTAAAACAGCAGCAAGTTATAGAGCCGCAGCACCTTCTAAAACTGAAATATTCCAATCAGGTAAAGCAGGTCAAAGAATTGCTTTTAACTGTTGGGTTGGAGAAAGTATTTTAGTACCAAATTTATAACATGATACTTGTATCGAAAAAAATAATTTTAAACATGGTCACGATATTTGTCGTGACTATGTTTTTTTCATGTGAAAGCGACATCAAAAAAGTTCAACAACTTAGTAAAACTAGCTTCATTCCTTCTGGAGAAGCTGATACGCTAAATTTAAAATACACCGATTCGGGCAAAATCAAATCCATTTTGAAAAGTCCAAAAATGATGGATTATAGCAACATCGATAATCCGTTTACAGAATTTCCAAATGGAATTCACGTTACCTTGTTTGACAACAAAGGAAATACTACAACTGTAGTTGCCAATTATGCGATTTCTTATAAAAAAACGAGCATTATAGATTTACAGGGGGACGTTATTATAAGCTCTCAAAACGGAGAAAAATTAGAAACTTCTCAATTGTATTTTGATCAAAAAAACGAATGGTTTTTTACTGAAAAACATTTTAAATACAGCGACAAATCGGGCGGTTATTTAGAAGGCCCTGGAGTTGATTTTAGTAAAGATTTCAAAATATTCAACATGCAACAAAGCAGTGGCGAAGTAAACACTTCAGCTAAATAAATTGCTTTGCATTGCTCTTTTCATTACATTTGATAAAAATAAATTAT
>CAZCIV010000206.1:0-1508 GCA_964498595.1 uncultured Flavobacterium sp. | reverse complement strand
AATTATTATGACTTATTTAAAATTCATACAATACATCTATTTAATTTTCGCAGGCTTTTTCTTTTATGATGCTTTTAAAAAACACTCCGAAGGAAGACCTTTTAATGATGTTTTATTAAGCATTATTATTGCAATTGTAGCTATAGGAATGTTTTTTTTCAGAAGACATTTTCAAAATAAATTTCAAAACAGGAAATAACTAAATGGAAATAGGCATTATCGTTATTTGTTTATTGCTGTCTACTTTCTTTTCTGGAATGGAAATCGCTTATATTTCATCAAACAAAGTGTACTTATCCATTGAAAAAAGACAACAAAACTTTAATGCTTCTATATTAAATAAGCTTTTAGAAAAACCTTCACTGTTTATTACCTCGATGCTCATAGGCAGCAACTTAGTCTTGGTAATTTATGGTTTTTATGCATCCAATCTTATTGCTGATTGGATTACGCTTTATTTAGAAATTTCTTACCCTTTAAAATTAACCATTCAAATTATAATAGCGACTGCGGTTATTGTTCTAACTGCTGCGTTTCTTCCAAAGGTTTTTTTTAAAAATTACGCCAATTCACTAATAAAACATTTAGCTATCCCAAGTTATTTGTTTTATCAGCTTCTTTATTGGCCGGCTTCATTTGTTATATGGACTTCCGATTTAATCTTAAAAAAACTCTTCAAAATCCCAGGGAATCAAGTGAAAGAGTATTTTAGTAAAGTGGAATTAGGAAATTATATTACAGAACAAATGAATAACGTTTCTCGTGATGAAGAAGTGGATTCGGAAATTCAAATATTTCAAAACGCGTTAGAATTTTCAGATCTAAAAGCAAGAGAAATTATGACACCAAGAACAGAAATTTGTGGTGTTGACATTTTAGATTCTGTAGCAGATTTAAGAGAAAAATTCATAAAAACAGGATATTCTAAGTTAATAGTGTATCAAAATTCGGTAGATGATATTGTAGGTTATGTGCATTCTTTTGAGTTATTTAAGAAACCCAAAACGATAAAAAGTATTATCATTCCTGTAGAATTTGTTCCAGAAACCATATTCATTAAAGACGCACTAGATCTTCTTACCAAAAAAAGAAAAAGTATTGCGGTTGTTTTAGACGAATATGGAGGCACTTCAGGAATCTTAACAATTGAAGATATTATTGAACAACTTTTTGGAGAAATCGAAGACGAACACGACCTGGATGAAGAACTAACGGAGGAAAGAATTGAAGAAAATATTTTTTTATTATCAGCACGACACGAAGTGGAATATTTGAATGAAAAATATAAATTGCAATTACCAGAATCAGATTCTTATTCCACTTTAGGAGGATTTATCGTAAATTATACCAAAGAAATTCCTACAAATGAAGAAAAAATAAACATCGAAAATTTTGAAATAACCATTCATTCTGCATCTAATAAAAAAATTGAATTGGTACGTTTAAAAATAAAAGATGAAAAAAGATAAAAATCTTTAAAAAATTCAAGTAAAATATGAGTTTACTAT
>CAZCIV010000205.1:2968-5207 GCA_964498595.1 uncultured Flavobacterium sp. | reverse complement strand
GTTAAAAAGAAAGATGCAACTGGTTCGGTTTCTACAATTTCGTCGAAAGACTTTAACAAAGGGACTGTTGTTACAGCAGAAAATCTTTTAAATGGAAAAATTGCCGGTGTAAGTATTAATACCGGTGGAGGTGCACCAGGTTCGGGTGCAGAAATAAGAATTAGAGGGGGAAGTTCTTTGTTAGCGTCAAATGATCCATTGATCGTAATTGATGGATTGCCAATCTCAAATATAGGGGTTTCAGGAGCTACATCGGTTTTGTCCTCAATCAACCCTAATGATATTGAAAGTTTTACAGTTTTAAAAGATGCTTCTGCTACAGCTATTTATGGTTCTAGAGCATCTAATGGTGTAATTTTGATTACCACTAAAAAAGGAAGCAAAGAACTTACTGTTGATTATAATTTTCAATACGGTAGCGGTAAAAAATTCAATGATATTGACATTTTTTCAGCTCAGGATTACAGAAACTTAATAAATGATATCGGTACGCCTCAGCAAATTGCTATGCTAGGAACAGCAAACACTGATTGGCAAGAAGCAATTTACAGAAGAACAGATTTTGTAGATAACAACTTATCTATTAAAGGTAATTTATTTAAAACTATACCTACAAGATTATCACTAGGAAATACTTATCAAGAAGGTCTAAGACTAACGAATAATTTCAATAGAAATTCACTTTCTGTAAGCATGAACCCTAGTTTTTTTGAAAATCACCTTAAATTAAATATCAATGCTAATTATACAAATCAAAAAAATAGATTTGCCGATGGCGTTGAAGGTGCAGCAATAAGATTTGACCCTACTCAACCCATTTACGACCCTTCAAATCCAAGTGGCTTTTTTGAATACATAACAGGATTTAATAATGGAAGTGCAGTGTATGCAAATCCTTCTATTGCTAACCCTGTTGCTCAGTTATTACAAACTAATGACAGAGGTTTGAATAATCGTTTTTATGGAAATTTTCAAGTGGATTACAAATTTCATTTTTTACCTGAGTTGAGAGCAGTTGTAAACCTAGGTTACGACAACAACGATGGATCTAGAAATGTATATCGTTCTGCATTAGCACGTTCAGGGTTTTTAAATAATAATATATCTTTAGGAACTAACTTCAATGAGTCTAATACACGAATTAATAAATCATTAGATTCTTATTTTATTTACAACAAAACGTTAGGCGATTTTGAAATTGAAGGTACAGCTGGTTATGCTTATCAAAAATTTGAAAACAGTGGTTTAACTGGTTTCAATGCAGCTAACCCTACAGCAGTTCAAAGAGCTTATGTGGACAATGATATTGTATTAATTGGATTTTTTGGTAGAGCTAACGTAAATTTCAAAGATAAATATTTATTTACGTTTACTTACAGAAGAGATGGTACTTCACGATTTGGTGAAAACAACAGATGGGGTAATTTCCCAGCAGCAGCTTTTGCATGGAAAGTAAAAGAAGATTTCTTCAAAAATTCTAATGTGCTTTCCGATTTAAAATTACGTTTAGGATGGGGTATTACGGGCCAACAAGAAATTGGAGAGTCATTATTTTACAGACAGTTATATAATATAGGAGACGCAAATTCTCAATATACTTTTGGTAATAATCCAATTAATGTAGCTGTGCCAACCGCTTACGGACCATTAAAATGGGAGGAAACCACTACATATAATGCTGGTTTAGATTTTGGAATTAGCAACAATCGTTTGTCAGGAAGTGTAGATTTATTTTACAAAAAGTCAAATGATTTATTTCAAATAGGACCATTTGCAGATGGTGGAAATTATTCTAACCAAGGACCTCAAAACGTAGGTGACATGAGCACAAAAGGTATCGAGTTAAATCTAAACTACAGCATCATTAAAAACGAAAATACTAGTTGGGATGTTAATTTTAATGCTACCAAATATGAAAGAAGAATCGACAAGATTGCTGCAGGTGTTCCAATTTATACTGGATTCACAGGTGTAGGAACAGGAGGAACCTCTCAAATTTTAGCAGAAGGGTATACCCCTAATTCTTTCTTTGTTTACAAGCAATTATATGATACTACAGGATCTCCGATAGAAGGTGCATTTGCCGACTTAAATGGTGATGGTATTATTTCAGGTGAAGACCGTTACATTTATAAAAATCCAGATCCAGATCTTTTATTAGGATTTTCTTCAACTTTCCGTTATAAAAATTTTGACTTTGGCTTTAATTTAAGAGCAAGTGTTGGGAATCGTATATTAA
>CAZCIV010000205.1:1815-2958 GCA_964498595.1 uncultured Flavobacterium sp. | reverse complement strand
TTTATATACTAATTTCCAGTTTCAAAATGGAGAAAATGTATTATCAGATATGTTTGTTGAAAATGGTTCTTTCCTAAGAATGGATTATGCAACTATTGGATATACATTCCCAAAATGGTTAGATGGTAAAGCATCTTTAAGACTTTTTACAGGTCTACAAAATCCATTTATTATCACTAAATATTCTGGTTTAGACCCAGAAATTAATGGTGGTATTGATGCAACTATTTATCCAAGACAAAAACAAGTTTTGTTTGGAGCAAATGTTAAATTCTAAAAAAATATGATTATGAAAAAAATAAAATTAACATTATTTGCACTTTTGAGCTTAAGTGTTTTTCTTCAGTCTTGTGTAGATGATTTAGATGTTATTCCCGAGGGAGAAACACAATTATCTGTTGAAGAATTTTATGCACAACCAGGAGCTTATAAGCAGGCACTAGGTGGGGTATATGGTAATCTTTCATTAACAGGGACATCAGGAGCAGAATCTTCTAACATAGGAGGAGTAGATGCTGGAACAAGTCAGTATGGTCGAGTTTTATGGTATTTACAAAATTTATCTACAGATGAGGCAATTTGGAGTTACGAAAATGATCCTGGGACTAGAGAAATTCAAAGAAATATTTGGAACGCAACTAATCCAATCATTAGAGGAATGTTTAGCCGCGCTACTTATCAGATTGCTTTGGTTAATGAGTATTTAAGACAGACTAGTCCGGAAGTGCTTAGTGGAAGAGGAGTAACAGACCCACAACTTTTAAGCGATATTCAGTTATATAGGAAAGAAGCTCGTGCTTTACGTGCATTAGCCTACTATCATCTAATGGATTTATTTGGCAAGGCTCCATTTGTAACTGAAAACGACGCAATTGGTACAGCAGGGCCAGAGTATGGAAGAGATCAGTTGTTTACTTACATTGAAACCGAGCTGAATGAAATTATTCCAGATTTAAAAGCACCAAGAACTAATGAATATGGTAGATTAGATCAGGCTTTTGCCAAGATGATTTTAGCTAAAATGTATTTAAATGCAGAAGTTTATATTGGTCAACCAAAATACCAAGAATGTATGACGGCTTGTTTGGATATTTTACAGGCAGGTTATAGTTTGAATACTAATTATCTTAATAATTTTAAAGC
>CAZCIV010000205.1:0-1805 GCA_964498595.1 uncultured Flavobacterium sp. | reverse complement strand
AGCAGATAACCATACTTCACCAGAAATGATTTTTTCACTTCAATCTAATGGAGAAGTAACTCAAAACTATGGACCAAGTACTATTATTATTAATGGACAAGTAGGTTCCCTTGAAAACAATGGCGCTCAGTTTGGTGTTGGAGGCTGGGGAGGTGCTTTACGATTGAGAAAACAATTTGTCCAAAAATTTAATGGTGATGAGTATATAACGGATGTTAGAAATACTATTATTTCTGGTTCTAGAGATATAGAAATTACTGATATTGCAAATCGTGATCAAGGTTATGTGTTGGCTAAATTTTCTAATATTTCATCAACTGGTGTAGCTGGTATCAGTACTACTTTCGTTGAAACAGATTTTCCATTATTCCGTTATGCTGACGTCATGTTAATGTATGCAGAGGCACAAGTTAGAAAAGATGGCACAGCAAATACTACTTCGCTTGGTTATATAAATGAATTAAGAACAAGAGCTAATAATGGCTCAACCGTTAATAATGTTTCTTTATCGCGTGTAACTCTTGATTTTATTTTAGACGAAAGATCAAGAGAGTTGCATTGGGAAGCACACAGAAGACAAGATTTGATTCGTTTTAATAAATATACAGGAGGAAGTTACAATTGGGCTTGGAAAGGAAATGGGACAAATGGAATTGGAATAAGTAATCATTTGAGAGTTTATCCAATACCAGAGTCTGCTTTAGCTTCAAATCCAAATTTAACTCAAAACACCGGATATTAATTTTAAATAAATATAAAATATGAAAAATATATTAAAAACTTTATCAGTAATTTTACTTACACTATTCACAATATCTTGTGAAGACGAGCAAGACTTAATGTTTTCGGTTCCAGAAGGTTCTTTTTCAATAATTACACCTACAAGTGGAGAATCAGTTGTGTTGTCAGAGGCAACTCTTTCAAATCCAGCGTTAACATTAACTTGGAGTCCTATGGATTATACCACTCCAACAGCGGTAACTTATACAGTTCAAATTGCATTAGATGGAACTGATTTTGCTAATCCAATTGATTTAGGTACCACAACTAATACAAATGCTACATTTCTTTCTAATGAATTTAATTTAAAATGTTTAGAAGCTGGAGCAACCCCATTTGTTCAGAGCGCTATCAATATCAGAATTAAAGCTTCAACAGGTTCAACAGGGAGTCAAGAAGTTTATTCCAACACAATTAATTATTTAGTAACTTGTTTTGGATGTTTAAATCAGTATGCTTTAGGAAGTGCATTAACACAATCAGGTTGGGATTGGTCTACTCCAAGAGTGTTGTTGTGTGATAACGGTGTTTTAACAATGACTGCAGATTTTACAAATGCTAGTGGAACTGCATTTAGATTTTTTACAAATCAAGGTGATTGGTCGTCTGGTAGAAATTATCCATGGTACGTAAATGAAGGCTATAAAATTGTTTCTACTTTAACAGATGCATTAGATGGTGATAATAATTTTAAAATGAATGGTACTTCAGGAAGATATAAATTAACTTTAGACACAAACAATAAAACAATTAACATGGCTAAAAGAACCTTAACTACAGGAGATTTAGATTTAGAGCCTACATCAGATTGGTTAGTTGGTGCTGCTACTCCAGGAGGTTGGTCTTGGGCTGGTAATAGTGAAACAGAGTTTGGCGAGGTTAGTAATGGTATTCATGAAGTAGCATTGCGATTAACAAATAATGAAGCTTTCCGAGTATTTTTAAACAATAATGGTGGTGACAGTTGGGATTTAGGCTCTAGAAATTATCCATGGTATGTTAATGAAGGTTACACTATAGATTCA
>CAZCIV010000204.1:0-5224 GCA_964498595.1 uncultured Flavobacterium sp. | reverse complement strand
GTAAGTTTTTCGCCTTCCCAAATCGCAATGTGCTCGTTTGTTTCTTTTAAGAATAAAATTTCTTTCAAATGTTCGTAAGGCGCATCTGGAAAAAGTAATAAAATACTTTCTTCTTGATCCACACCTGATAAATATAAAATATCTCTATGTTGTGCAAAAGGCAAAGTAGAATCGGCAGAAACTGGATAAATATCGTTTGAATTGAATACCGCAACGCTGTTTGGTTTCATTTGAGCTGTGAATTTCGCTCTGTTTTTCACGTATAAATCGCGGTCTATTTGATGGTATTTCATGATGTAAATGTTTTGTTCTCCAAAATTAATAAGATAAAAATGAAAAGTTGTTAAATACTTTAGAAATTTTGTAGAAGTGCAATGTTTTGGCTAATTTTCAACAAAATTTTTCAAGATGAAGCAAATTACTATTCTGTTTTTATTGATTGTGCAATCGGCAATTGCTCAAAATTCGTTGTTTAATCAAGTAGAAGCCAAGAATATCGGACCAACCATCATGAGTGGTCGTGTAGTTGACTTAGCTGTAAATCCAAAAAATCCAACCGAATTTTACGTTGCGTATGCTACGGGAGGACTTTGGTATACTAATAACAACGGAACTTCTTTTTCTCCTGTAATGGATTCGGCAGAAACAGTAAATTGTGGTTCAGTTACGGTGGATTGGAATTCGGGAACGATTTGGGTAGGAACGGGTGAAGTGAATGCTTCGCGTTCGTCTTATGCTGGGGTTGGTGTTTTAAAATCTTCAGATAAAGGCAAAACTTGGGAAAATTTAGGCTTAAAAGATTCGCATCACATTAGCCGAATTTGGGTCAACCCAAGCAATTTGAATGAAATTGTCGTGGCTGCTGTCGGACATTTATATACAACTAATAAAGAACGTGGGATTTATAAGTCAACTGATGGCGGAAAATCTTGGAAGCAAACTTTGTTTGTGGCGGAAGATGCTGGAATTATTGATTTAGTAGTTTCAAAAACTAATCCTAAAATTATGTTTGCCGCATCTTGGCAAAAAGATCGAAAAGCTTGGCATTTTGATGGTGATGGCGAAAAATCAGGTATTTATAAAAGTGAAGATGGTGGAACTTCGTGGAAATTGGTTACCACAAAAGAAAGTGGATTTCCTGCTAACGAAGGTGTGGGAAGAATTGGTTTAGCGATGTTCAGTGAAAATGTAATTTATGCGGTTTTAGATAATCAGAACAAACGACCAAAAACAGTTTCAAAAAATAAATTGACTACGATGTTATCAACTCCAGGTGCGGATTTCATGGAAATTTCGAATAAAGAATTAAACATTGCATTGAAAGAAAGTGGTTTTAGAGATAAATATCGAGCTGAAAATATTAAAAATTGGGTTGCCGATAATAATATGGAACCAAAAGAAGTTTTAGCGGTTTTATCGGATGCTAATAAAGCGTTATTTGAAACCGAAGTTATTGGTTGTGAAGTCTACAAATCGGAAGATGGTGGAAAATCTTGGAAGAAGACAAATCAGAATTATATCGATGATATGTTTTATACCTATGGATATTATTTTGCGAATATTTCGGTAGATGAAACCAATCAAAATCGTGTTTATATTGGTGGTGTTCCATTATTGTTTTCGGAAGATGGCGGAAAAACCTTCACAGCTATTTCAAAAGAAAATGTACATGCAGATCATCACGTAACTTGGGTCAATCCAGAAAATCCAAATCATATCATTAACGGAAATGATGGAGGTGTGAATATTTCCTACGATAATGGAGCACATTGGATAAAATGCAATAACGAAGCAGTAAGTCAGTTTTATGCTGTGAATGTAGATTATCAAGAAAATTATAATGTCTATGGTGGAATGCAAGATAACGGGGTTTGGTTTGGTCCAAATAATTACTCGCACAATGTAGCTTGGCATCAAGAAGGAAAATATCCATATCAAGAATTGATGGGTGGTGATGGGATGCAAACGCAAATTGATAGTCGCAATCCAAATGTGGTTTTCACAGGTTATCAATTCGGAAATTACTACAGAATTAACCAAAAAGAAGGTAAATTTGATTACATCACACCAAGAGCTCCAAAAGGCGAAAAACCTTATCGTTTCAACTGGCAAACACCGATTTTATTGTCTTCGCACAACCAAGATATTTTATACATGGGTTCGGAATTTTTACACCGATCAATGAATCAAGGCGAAACTTGGGAACGAATTTCGGGTGATTTAACCAATGGTGCAAAAGAAGGAAATGTAGCTTTTGGGACGTTGACGACGATTTCAGAAAGTAAATTCCAATTTGGATTGCTTTATGTAGGTTCTGATGATGGAAAAATTCATGTTTCGAAAGATGGTGGGGCTTCATGGCAATTGATTTCGGGTAATTTACCTCAGAATTTATGGGTTTCAAGAGTTGCGGCTTCGACTCACAAAAAAGAAAGAGTTTATGCGACTTTAAACGGATATAGAAACGATAATTTTGAAAGTTATGCTTTTATTTCAGAAGATTTTGGTGCGACTTGGACTTCAATTTCAAATGGATTAACGCAAGCAGTTAACGTAATTGTTGAAGATTCGGCAAATGAGAATGTTTTATACATTGGAACCGATAATGGTTTGTTTATTTCGATAGACAAAGGCGCAACTTGGCAAGATTTCTCGAACGGAATGCCAAATGTAGCAGTTCATGATGCGGTGATTCAAACGAAAGCAAAAGAATTAATAGTTGGAACACATGGGCGTTCGATTTATAAAATGGATATTTCGAAAGTTCAGGAATTAACTAAGGAAGTTTTAGTTAAAAATCTGCATTTATTCAAAGTAAACGATAGAACAATATCGGAAAGATGGGGAACTCAAAATTACGCTTGGGAAAAACCAAGTGAGCCATCACAGGAAATTTGGTTTTATTCAAATGTTGATGGAATTGTGAACGTTTCGATTACAAATGAATCGGGAATGGTGGTTCATACTCAAAGAGTAGAAGCTAGAAAAGGATTGAATTCATTTGAATATGATTATTCGCTTTCAAAAGGAGTGGTTGAAAAATTGAATAAAAAAGACAAAAACATCAAAATTAAAGAAGCTAAAAATAAGAAGTTTTATTTACCTGTTGGGAAATTTAAAGTAACGATTTCAAAAGATAAAACTTTTGAAAGCAAATCGTTTGAAATTCTAAATCCTAAAAAATAGTTAAAAAAGGCATACTATTTGCTGTAGTTTTTGCGTTAAATGATTTAATGAACACTTTGTTGCAACATCAAACGTTTTTGATTTATGAAAAAAATTATTGGAGTTTTTTTAGTTTTGGTTTCCATTGTATCTTTTTTTTCTTGTGAGGATGAAGACGATACAACAAACGAACCATATTTGATTGTTAAATTTCAATTTGATCCTAATCAAGTACGTTTGAATAATTTGGGTCAACCTGCAGCAATTCCATCAGGACATGCGGCACAATCTCCAGATTTTAGTAAAATAAGTGCGCATTATTTTGAATTGGCTCCAACAGCTTATACTCAGCTTGGAGATGGTACTATTTTGTATCATGCTGAAGAAACTACGCAAGGAGGTTTGGTTGCAATTGATTTTAGTAAAGCTGTAATTGTGGGTGAAGGAGAAGCCTTTTTAAGGATTCCTTTAAGTCAAGTTGCACAAGGAAATTATGAATATGTTCGTGTTTCTTTGGCGTATCAAGAATATGGAATTTCGGTACGAAATAATGGTGCCGATTATCAAGGAAAGCTTGCTAGTTTTGTTGGATATAATACCTACATTACATCACATTCAATTGGAAATAATTCTTTTCCAGTGAATGGAAATCGTTTGCAAGGTTATTGGGCTTTTGCATTAAATGATTTTCCATATGCTACTTCAGGACAAGCTCCAGCTGGTGCTACTACAGTTCCAAATCCTATTGCGTCGACTTCACCAATTCCGTCAGGTTCTTGTGTGGTAACTGGTAAATTTGCACAAAATTTAGTCATTAATGGAAATGAAACTCGTGATGTAGAGGTTACTTTATCATTGTCAACCAATAATAGTTTTGAGTGGCAAGAAGTAACGGCTGATGGTAAATACGAGCCTTCAATAGGGGAAAATGTTGTAGATATGGGACTAAGAGGATTAATACCTACATATGTAAAATAAGTATATTTGCTAATATACTATACATTTACATGATTTATCTGCTTTAAACCCTTGGTATTCAACAATAGTTAAACTCATTTTAAAATCATTATAAATTAGCTCGAAAAGGTTGTAGTTAATTTCAAATAGCCGTATTTTTGTTTGATTTTTTTATTAAACTAGTACAATCAAATAAAAATTATGGCAAAATCAGCACTATTGAAGTCGTCTATTGTAAAAAAATATTGGATGGCTCTTACAGGTTTATTTTTATGCTTGTTTTTGGCGGGTCATTTGGCTGGGAATCTTCAATTGATTTTCGGAACAAGTCAACAATTTAATGAATATGCTTTATTCATGACCACCAATCCTGCAGTTAAGTTACTTTCTTACCTTACTTACATTTCAATTATATTCCATGCAATCGATGGAATTATGTTGACAATCCAAAACAAAAAAGCAAGGCCAATTGGTTATGCAAAAACAAATGGTTCTTCTAGTAGTTTAGCTTCAAGAAATATGGCGGTTTTAGGAACTGTTATTTTAGTTTTTATCGCTACTCACATGGTGAATTTTTGGGCTAAAATGCATTTTGACAAGAACATGCCTCTGATGGTTAAAGAAATTGTAGTGCAAGGTAACAAACAGAAATTTTATGTAGGAACCCAAGTTGGTCAGTTTTACCCAGTTGAGCAAGTTGCTAAAGATGGTGAAAAACCAGATCCTATGAATATGATGCCAAAACAATTTGTTATCAAAAACAAAACAGAATTACATTACAGTCAGGCAGATGTTAAAGCAGCTGATTTGTATAAAGATTTACACAAATTAACAGTTGATTTCTTTAAAGATCCTAAATTAGGTTTAGCTTTTACTGCTTTTTATGTTTTGTCAATGTTAGCTCTTGCATTTCACTTATGGCATGGTTTTCAAAGTGCTTTTCAATCTCTAGGGGTTAACAGCTCTAAATTTACACCTGTTATCAAGTTTGTTGGAAATGCATTTGCAATTATAGTTCCATTGTTATTTGCAATCATTCCTATTTTCTTACACTTTAAAAAATAATCAACATCAGTATATATTATGAAGTTAGATTCTAAAA
>CAZCIV010000203.1:0-5232 GCA_964498595.1 uncultured Flavobacterium sp. | reverse complement strand
AGACACAATCAAAATCCAAAATTTATTGGTTATTTACTCCAAACTAGTCGTTTTTTAGAATATAAAAAGAGTAATGCTCAAGGCGCAAAGGTTACAAGATTAAGAAGTGGTAGTTTACCAAAATATAGAATCCCAGTTCCATCTTTAGAAGAACAAGAACGCATAGTAAACATCTTAGACCAGTTTGATGCTTTGGTCAATGATATTAAAACCGGTTTACCAGCAGAAATAAAAGCCAGAAGAGCACAATATGAGTATTATAGAAAAAAATTGCTTACTTTTAGTAGAGTAACGGTTTAAGATAAAACAAACAATAGCAACAAACAATAAATCAAAAATGAACAAAGTTTCCATACGTTTTTTTGATGATCGAGAAGTACGTGCTATTTGGGACGAAGAAAACAGCAAGTGGCGGTTTTCGGTCTTAGATATTATTGCCGTGCTTACTAACCAAGACGATTACAACAAAACAAGAAACTATTGGAAATACCTAAAAGCCAAATTAAAGAAAGAAAACAATCAAGTGGTTAGTAATACTACCCAGTTGAAATTAGTGGCACCAGATGGTAAAAAACGTTTAGCAGATGTTTTAGATTACGAAGGCATCATAGCATTAGGTAAAACATTTCCAGGAACTAAAGCCAACCGATTTATAGAATGGTTCACTTACAGCGATGAAACCATAGACGGCAAAAGTAAATCAAAAGCATATGCTTTATTTGAAAGCTCATTTATAGAAAGTATTGAAATAGGAACTGCTAAAGGATTGCAACAAATTCATGGGTATTTATTTGGTGGTCTTTATGATTTTGCTGGACAAATACGAAACAAAAACATCTCAAAAGGTGGTTTTCAGTTTGCTATGGCTCAGTTTCTTCCAGCCACTTTAAAGCAAATTGAAGAAATGCCTAAAAATACTTTTGATGAAATTGCTAATGCCTATGTAGAAATGAATATTGCGCATCCTTTCATGGAAGGCAACGGACGAAGTGCCAGAATTTGGTTAGATTTAATTCTCAAAAAGCAATTAAACAAATGTGTAGATTGGAGTAAAATTGCCAAGAACGATTATCATCAAGCTATGGTAAAAAGCGTAATCAATAGCGATGATATTAAAAATCTAATCAAAAATGCCCTAACAGACGAAATCAACAGTCGTGAAATGTATATGAAAGGCATTGATTATTCGTATTATTATGAAGAAAATTAACGAAGCAAAAATGATGAACCAATATCAAATTGTATCCGAAAACCCTGAAAGCACCGTTGTAGCTGAATATACTTCAGAATACAAAAGAGAAGTAACCTACCAGTCAGAAGCAGATTTGGAAAAAGCTTTCATTCAGTTATTGGAAAAACAAGCGTATCAGTTTTTAAATTTTACTTCTGAGAAAGACTTGGTCAATAATTTGCGTTTACAACTTGAAAAGTTGAATAATTTTCAATTCACAGATAACGAATGGAATGATTTTTTTGTTCAAAAAATAGCAAATCCAAATAGTGGAATCGAAGAAAAAACAACCATAATTCAAGAAGACTACATTCAATTATTAGAATGCGAAGACGGTACAATTAGAAACATTCGATTACTGGATAAACACAACATTCACAATAACAATTTACAAGTAATCAATCAATACGAAACCGATGAAGGAAAACGTGCCAACAGATACGATGTTACGGTTTTAGTCAACGGATTGCCATTAGTGCATATCGAGTTAAAAAAGCGTGGTGTAAGTTTACAAGAAGCCTTTAATCAAATCAATCGCTACAATCGAGAATCGTTTTGGGCAGGTAGTGGTTTGTTTGAATACGTGCAACTATTTGTAATTTCAAACGGAACCTTAACCAAATATTACAGCAATACAACTCGTTTTTCACACCTTAAAGAAAAAGAGAAAGAAGGCAGCAAAAAGAAAAAAACCAGCCATAGTTACGAATTTACTTCGTGGTGGTCAGATGCAAATAACAAAGCAATTCTTGACCTAATGGATTTTGGAAAAACGTTTTTTGCCAAACATACGTTACTGAACATTTTAACCAAATACAGCGTTTTTACTTCAGACAAATCACTTTTGGTAATGCGACCTTACCAAATTGTAGCTACCGAAAGAGTATTAACAAAAATCAATGCTTCTTACAACTATAAAAAATACGGCAGTATAGATGCTGGAGGTTACATTTGGCACACCACAGGAAGTGGAAAAACCTTAACGTCATTTAAAACAGCACAATTAGCAAGTAAATTAGACTTTATAGAAAAAGTAATCTTCGTGGTAGACCGAAAGGATTTGGATTACCAAACCATGAAGGAATACGACAAATTTGAAAAAGGAGCAGCAAACAGCAATACAAATACTGCGGTATTAAAAAAACAGTTAGATGATCCTAATGCTAAAATTATTATTACAACCATTCAAAAGTTGTCCATTTTAATTAAAAAGCAAAAGAATCATGCTATTTATAGCAAACCAGTTGTCTTTATATTTGATGAGTGTCACCGTTCCCAATTTGGAGATATGCACGAATCGATTACTAAAGCCTTTAAAAAATACTTTTTATTCGGTTTTACTGGAACGCCAATTTTTGCAATTAATTCCAATAGTGGTGGTAAAGCACATTTAAAAACTACGGTGCAAGCTTTTGGTTGTTTTAAACACGGTGAGGTAGCCAATTGTCCAGACGAAAAGCATCAAACCGCAATTCACACCTACACCATTGTAGACGCTATTTCAGATAAAAACGTATTGCCTTTCCGTGTAGACTACATCCGCACCATGCGAGAAAAAGACAATATCAACGATGAAAAAGTACGGGATATTGACCGCGAAAAAGCATTAATGGCACCTCAGCGTATTCATAATAACGTAGAGTATATAATAAAACATTTCAGTCAAAAAACATTTAGAAACAGTAAGCCATACATGATGACAGCTTTGTCTAATGTATTTGAAGTAGCATCTGCAAAAGACCGTAATAAAATTGAAGAAGTAAAAGAAAAAATCAGGCTAAGTGGTTTTAACTCCATTTTTGCGGTAGCTTCAATTGAGGCAGCTAAATTGTATTATTTAGAATTTAAAAAGCAACAAAAAGAAATTCCAGAATTAGCCCGATTAAAAGTAGCAACTATTTTTAGTTTTGGACAAAATGGAGACGAAGATGAAGATGGTGTAGAAGATGAAAACTCAGAATCAACAGAAGGTTTGAATGCAAGCGATAGAGATTTCCTAGATCAAGCGATTTTAGATTATAACGTAACATTTAAAACCAACTACGATACATCACCAGAAAAATTTCAGAACTACTACAAAGATGTTTCTTTGAGAATGAAAAACAGGGAAATCGATTTGTTAATTGTAGTCAATATGTTTTTAACTGGTTTTGATGCTACTACTTTAAATACACTTTGGGTAGATAAAAATTTAAGAATGCACGGATTATTACAAGCGTATTCAAGAACAAATCGTATCTTAAATTCCATAAAGACTTTCGGAAATATTGTTTGTTTCAGAAATTTAGAAAAAGCAACCAATGATTGTTTGGCTTTATTTGGTAACAAAGAAGCTGGAGGTATTGTATTATTAAAAACGTTCCAAGAATATTACAGAGGCTACCACGATGGCAAAAAAGAGGTGCCAGGTTATTACGATTTGGTACATGAGTTATTGGAAAAATTCCCAATAGGACAACTTATAATTGGAGAAGAAAATAAAAAAGCGTTCATTCGTTTATATGGTGCTATACTGAAATTGCTTAACATTCTTCGTTCATTTGATGAATTTGAAGGAAATGAAATTTTATCAGAAAGAGAGTTTCAAGATTACCACAGCATGTATATTGAATTGTATAATGAGTTCCGAAACAATAACAATGCCGACAGCGAAAATGTAAACGATGATATTGTTTTCGAAATGGAATTAATCAAATCAGTTGAAATCAACATCGATTATATTCTAATGCTAATTCGCAAATACAAAGACAGTAATTTGTCTGATAAAGAAGTAATCGTAAGTATTAATAAAGCCATAGATTCAAGTGTAGATTTACGTAATAAGAAAGAATTAATTGAAAAGTTCGTAGCATCATTAACACCATCTTCAGATATAGAAGACGAATGGAATCAATACGTAAAGCAACAAAAGAAAGCAGAATTAGAAAAAATCATCTCAGAAGAAAATCTAAAACCAGAAGAAACCATCACGTTCATCAATAACTCATTCAAGAACGGTGAAATTCAAGTAGCAGGAACAGCTTTTGCTTCAATTTTACCACCAGTTTCAAGGTTTTCACCTACAAGAGAAAGAACTATTAAAAAAGAAACCGTTTTGGAAAAATTGAAAAAGTATTTCGATAGATTCTTTGACATTAGTAGCGGAGAGATTAATTAAGTGGAACATAAAGGAGTTGTAAACAATAGTATTAAATCCCTGTGAGTTTCAAAAAAGCAATAATTAAAATAGTAAAATTTGAATAAAATCAATTATACCTCACATTTTAAAGAAGTACTAAATCTATGCAAGCAAAACAAGCTTTTCTTAGGTTTAGGAAATCCCAATGCTAAAATTCTGATAATTGGCAAAGAAGCTGCAATAGATAAAGAGAAAAACCCAAGGCATTATGAAATGGAGGTAGAAAATAACGTAAAAGACTGGGAACATAATTGTGATAACAGCAAACAATTAGATGAGGTATTAAGTTGGTTTGCCGAAACTACGGAACAAAAATATAATCCACTATACCCATACAAAGGACAAAAACATACACTTCTGAGAAAAAAGAAAGTTGATGGTAAAGAAATAAATAATGGCGGCACAAGTAAAACATGGTACAATTATCAAAAGATTTCAGATAAGCTTTTCAACAACAATGTAAAAAGCAGTATTATAAATTTTCAAGAGCACATGTTTATTTCTGAATTAAACCAGGAAAGTGCAAAGTATAGCCATTTGATTGCTAAAGAAAAGAGAGGACAAAGTATAGCTAAAAGAAAACCACTTTTTGAAACATCTTATTTTAGGGAATTTCCAATAACAATCGTTGCCGTTGGTCATTATGTAAGAGATTTTAAAGTAAACCTTGAAGAACTATTTGGTGTTGTATATAGCCATGAATTGTCGGCTGTACATTCAAAAGGGTTAAAGAATGAATTTATAAATATTCATTTTGATTCGATTGAAAAACCAACAAGATTACTCATTCATACCAATCAATTAAGCATGGTAAGTAATGAAT
>CAZCIV010000202.1:0-5272 GCA_964498595.1 uncultured Flavobacterium sp. | reverse complement strand
TTTCGGGTGTGAGCAAGTGGGGCATTTTTGTGGAGCTCAAGCAAAGCAAATGCGAGGGCATGGTGCGCTACAACGAGATGCCGGGCGATTATTACTACCTGGACGAAGACAATTACCGCGTGATTGGTCAAAGCTTTGGCAAGATTTACCGCCTCGGCGATCCGGTGACCATCAAAGTGAAAAAGGTGGACCTTGCACGTAAAAAACTCGACTTTGTGATCATTGACACCGATCAGGCCAGAAACTGGTAAAAAGAATGGAAATGCATGCTTTGTTCTGTATGCAGAATAAAAATGATTGAATTTGTTCTATATACAGAACAAAATGTTGTATTTTTGTTCTGTAAATAGAACAAATATTGTATGGATAAGACGATTATAAAAAAAATCATACTCGAAAATCAGCAAAGGATTGCTGCATTAGAGATACATCCAAGATCAATTTCGGTTGAAAAGCAAGCCAATTACATTTTCACGGGCCAGCCTAGAGCCGGCAAAACGTGGTTTGTTTTTGGTCTGTTACAGGAAATGCTGAAAATGGGTCAGTCCATCGAAACATTTTTGACGATCAATTTTGAAGACGAGCGTCTCATCGGGTTCAATCACATGGACTTTGACACGATTTTGGAATGTTATTATGAACTTTTTCCGCATCGTCCGGTATTGTTTTTTGATGAAATACAGAACATCACCGGCTGGCAAAAATTTGCCCGGCGAATGGCAGACGAAGGTTATAGAACCTATATTACCGGCAGCAATTCCCAAATGCTGAGCAGCGAAATGGCGTCCACGCTGGGGGGAAGATATCTCGTGCAGGAAATAGGTACTTTATCCTTTCCTGAATTTCTTTATTTTCATGGAATAACAGTGGATGAACATTTTGAGTTTTCGCCTTCCAGGTTTGAAATTATTCGTTTATTCGGGCAGTATTTTACATTTGGAGGCTTTCCCGAGTTGTTTAAGTTTACGGATAAAAAAGAATACCTGAGCAATTTGTTTCAGAAGGTTTTTCTAGGTGATATCATTGCCCGTTATCAGGTGCGTAATGCTTATGCCTTGCGCCTGCTTGTGAAGAAGCTTGCAGAAAGCACAATGGACGAAGTTTCGTTCAACCGGATGAGAAATATCATACAATCAACAGGTAATCAAATAGGTACGGCAACGGTGATTGAATATGCCGGATATTTGGAAGATTCCTTTTTAATGCGCTCCCATTCTAATTATGAAGCCAAGATAAGCTCGCGCAAGACCATGAAAAAGTATTATTTCAATGATCTGGGAATCCTTTCGCTCTTCTTATCAGATCCTGCATCCTTTCAATTAGAAACACTGGTATTCAATCATTTGAAGCGAACACACGGAGCAAACGTATTCTTTTTGCGTAATGGTTTTGAAGTAGATTTTTATATTCCCTCAGCGGTTTTAATACAGGTGGCCTATCGCCTTGATGAACCATCAACACGAATCAGGGAAATCTCCGCGCTTATGAAAGCTGCCGCCAAATATGCTGTCAAAAAGCTTGTTATCGTCACCTATGAGTCAGAGGAAAAGATTGTACAGGACGGAATTGAAATTCAAGTAATTCCTGCATGGAAGTGGCTTTTACAAAAGGGTTGATCAGGTAAAAGCTGTTATATCAATGCCTTATATCATCTGCGGTAAAAACAAAGGGCGGATAAAAACTGTAGCCGGACGATTCGACACTGTATTTTCCTTTTTGGATTTTCATTTCAGACACCAGCTTTTTGTGTAAATACGGTGCCGAAACCTCAGCTCCATAATTAAAAGTCGTAAACTCAGGAAAACTGCCTGCCGAAACAAATGGTTCGGCTTGCAACAACACATTCTCGCGCGGCAGAAATCTATTGCATAAATGAAGTTTCTGTTTCTCGGTAAAAGTGAAACGAAAACCATTGAAAGGAGGAAAGGGTAATGTGTTTTTCATAACTAAAAACTATTCAACTTTTAGCGAAACCGATATCCTGACGCAAATGCAATAACATAAGTAAATGGAGATCCTTCCAACCGATCACCAACACCTTGGTTAGCTGATGTATTAAATCGAACCTGGGGACTTAATGAAATAAAACAGTTTTTCCAGAACAAGAACCTGTAGTTGAATCCAAAAGAAACATTCCTAACGGATTTTCTAATTGAATGTTCATCTATATAATTCTTTATCATCCCATTAAAGAAATAGGTCTTGTTTTCCTTTGAGATTAATCCACAAAATTCAAAACCGGCTCTCAAGGATAGAACGTTCCATTTCGTATCTATCATTTTATACTCAAATTGCAGTGGTATAACGATATATTCAAAATTGTATAAGGCCTTGTAGCTCATCCAGGGCTGCGGGTCAACGATTGTATAATCCTTCTGAATTGTTTTGACTTCGTATGCAACTCCTGTTGAATAGGCAAATCTTTTACTAAAAAAATGCGTCAAATTCAACTCAAGCTGATATCCGTCATCACTTCTGGCACCGTTTGAATAATAAAATAATGGATAAATTATTTTTTTATACCCTGCCTGAATGTAAAGTTCCCGCCATTGTGCAAAGCTCGATTGCCACAAGAATATGGTCAGGGCAATAACAAAAATCTTTTTCATACTATTGAATAATTAATTTTTCATGATACAAGGTTTTAGTTGAAACAATTTGCAAAGTGTAAACGCCTTTCCTGAATAATGAAACATCAATACTCATTGAATTCTCTGATTCTATTTTGTTTGTATATACTAATTGTCCATTGAGATCGTAAAGGTTCAATTCGTCAAATTGATTTAGGTTGTTTGATGTCACTGAAATGCTAGTATTTGCTGGATTTGGGTAAATTTGAATTTGCTCATCTGTAATAACCATACTATTATCATTGTGTACTTGAAAACTTCTACCAATAACTTCTTTGGTAGAATCAGCTACATTTTTATCGCTTTTCAACATTGTAGTGCCGGTTAATTTTGCAGTAAAATAACCACCATTTTTTACCGAAAATCCAGGATTTAGGACTATGTTGTTTTTTCCAACCAGATTTAAGTAGGATTCTGGAGGTATAATTACTTCACAATTCGAGCCGGCAACAAGTATCTCTTTACCCGCAACTGTAGAACCATTTATGTCTTCTTCAGAACAAATCTCAACAATTTTCTGAGAGTTTATTTTTTGATAAACCCTTATGTAATCAATCTCCATTTGTGTGGGAAAAGAGGATTGTGAAGATGGTCTTACAGCCAAGTTAGCAATAACATTCATCGGTTGGTCTAAAGGAAAAATGCGATCTATAACATAATATGCTTGTGCAATGTTTCCGCACAATAATAATTCTTGGCTACCTTGCGCATGATACTTAAACACACTCCAAATCTCTTCATTGTCAATACGCCATATTAGTTTATGTTCATCCCACTCTATAGAATATGTATGAAAATCTTCAGACATGTCAGTAAACCAACCATTTCTATATTCTAAATCAATACCGCACTGAACTTTGCTTTCAGTTTGACAATTAATACGTCTATGATATGTAAGATCAATACTTCTGTTTGATAAAAACGCATTGTCGTTTTTAGACATGAATTCAAAAACATCTAATTCTTGTTCGCATTCTCCAAATAGCCAAAATGCTGGCCATAATTTTTTTATACTTGGTATTTTACATCTGATTTCAAATTTGCCATAAGTAAATTGCTGTTTTGAGTAAATCATACCTGATGTAAAATTAAACCATCTTCTATTTAAACCCGCATAAGCACCATCACAAAACAACTCAAAATTATCACCTTCATACGGAATAGCTTTTTCGAATACCGCTTCATTTTTCGCGATAAGTTTTAAAAAACCATCTTCTAATTCAATGTTACCCCCATCGGTGTAATATTCGCCATTGTCATCTTTTCCATTAAAACTACCACAATGATTGGCTCTCATCCAAGGATAATCATTTCTCCATATTGATGTGTCTAAACTATTTCCATCGAAATCATCCTCGAAAACAAGGACCCATTCATCATAATATTGACAAGGATAAAAACCTCCTAAAGGGATTGATCCGCCGTGACATTGTCCCTTTACAATAACGGAAGCAATTGCAAAAAGACTGATTAACAATGTTTTCTTAATTTTCATATTTAATTTATTTTGTTTCTAATCAACTTTCAAAAATCTTTAATTTATCAAAAAAGCTTAAAATAATGTCTAAATCTCAATTACAAAGTATTCGCCATTTAAGCTACCGCTCAAGACGATAAGCTGTAGTGATAAATATTATTATTTACGCCTTCTTTAACAACAGTGCAATTTTTTCATTTTGTCATATTCATTTGGTTAATGATTGTTTGCAAACCTTCTATTTTCTTATTCTGTTCAATAATATAGAGGGTCAACTCCTCGACCTTCCTCAAGAGCATCTCGTCCATTTCTCCCACTTTATACCCCTCCGTTTTGAATTGTTCAGCCGATGGAATATTTGGCAGGTGTCTGTTCTCCTTGATAAAGCATTCAACTTCATTTAGATTTCTAAGTTCGTAATTTTCGTCAAATACAAAGTCGGCATCTGGCACATCTACTATAACTTTAATCTCTTCGCAAATTATGCCACCATTTACAGCAAGCTTGTAACCTTGATTACGATAATCCCCAGTGCTATAAGTAGTTGTAAATCCTATACCTACACTTCCATTTCCATAAAGAGTTAAGGCACTTATCCAGTTTCTATCTGCCCTAAAGTGCAGGTTGTCTTTAAAATCAATGTATCCATGTGTGCCATTGTGATGAAGTTGTAACCTGTTTGAAAGTTCTGTTGTTGGTCCATACCCCATCCATTTATAGAAATTCATTTGTAAATGATTTTCAATAGCAAGTCCATCAACAGGTGGAGTGATATTATTTCCAATTGAAACACCTCCATTACTATGAACTTTAAGCTTGGTCAAATTTGTGCTGCTCGTCACAATAAACGGAACCTGGGTGGAAGAATTGGATTTAATTTCAAACTTTGCGGAGGTTGAGCTCAATCCTAATGCAACATTTGTTGTGAAAGGATTAGGGAAAAGAGTAGTTCCGGTTGAACTCCATGTTTGCGCGGTTAACAAATTTACCATCATTGTTAACATAAAAATGAGTGTTGATTTTTTCATGATTTCATGTTTTTATTT
This sequence comes from uncultured Flavobacterium sp., assembly GCA_964498595.1. Taxonomy (GTDB): domain Bacteria; phylum Bacteroidota; class Bacteroidia; order Flavobacteriales; family Flavobacteriaceae; genus Flavobacterium. The sequence continues at coordinate 119 of CAZCIV010000202.1, read as the reverse complement.
AGAAAAATTGTTTGTCAGATCAAATTTACAACAGTTTGTAGCTGAAAAGCAAGACTTTTTTAAAAAAAGATTACCTTCGCAAATAAAAATGACCTCGAATTTCAGAAACGCTATTTTGC
>CAZCIV010000201.1:0-5346 GCA_964498595.1 uncultured Flavobacterium sp. | reverse complement strand
ATAGAAATGTCCCAAAGACCGCCAGCCAAATTACTTTTAGGTATGAGCAAATGTGGACTAGATAGTGAAATCGGAATTTCAAAATCTAATTTCTGACTTGACGGTCTGTATAAGGACACTTTTCCATTTATTTTTGAATAATCAAAATCAGCTGGAAATTGAATTTTAACTCCTTCTGCTGATTTTTCAATAGTTACTTTATTTGTTAAAGCATTCGCATTTTCCTGTTTTTCTATATCACCTTGAACAGTTGCTTCTTTTTTGTAATAGTCTTCTACCACTAATTCATGATCATATTTATCATTAGATTGTACTTTAAATACATACGATAAAATGAATGTCATGAAAAGTGCAAAAGCAATAACGATTCCGGTTCCCCAATTAAATTTCATAGCTATATTTTTTTAATTAAAGTTTCTTGGTCCTTGGAAATTGGTTGCTGTTTCTTCAATCAACTTATCTCCGTTATATAATTCTAATTTTAAATGTACTTTTTCTTCTTTTAGTAAACTTTCAGGAATATCAATATAAATTGTTCCGCTTGCTAAACCTTGTTTTGGTACTTTTATAACTGGACTTCCCACTAATTTTATTTCTCCTTTATAATTAACAATCTTAACAGTAACATTATCAAATTCTTGTTCTGTTTTATTGACAATTTTATACGTGTAGAAATTACGAATGTTTTCTCCATTGTGTTGAAACAATTGCCCTGACATTGGTAAGAAATTAGCTTCTACATCATTTCGTAAAAACAACATTCCAATTAAAACGCCAACTAACAAAGTTAAAACGCCAATGTAACCTTTCATTCGAAGTGTTAACTTAAATTTTTCTTTCTTGACGATTTCGTCTTCGCTGGCATAGCGGATTAATCCTTTTGGTAATCCCACTTTTTCCATAACGGTATCACATTCATCAATACAAGCGGTACAGTTAATACATTCTAACTGAGTACCATTACGAATGTCAATTCCAGTTGGACAAACTACCACACATTGGTTACAATCGATACAATCTCCATGACCAAGTGCAGTTCTATCTTCACCATTTCTCCATTTTTTTCTTCCGTTTGTACCTTCTCCTCTAACATGATCATAAGATACATTTATTGATTTATTATCCAATAAAACTCCTTGCATTCTTCCGTATGGACAGGCTATGATACAAACTTGTTCTCTAAACCACGCGAATACAAAATAAAATACACCAGTAAAAATTAATAAAGCAATTAACGTACTTAAATTATTTGCTGGTCCTTCCGTAATCATTTTGATAAGTTCATCGCTGCTAATCAAATACGCTAGAAAAACATTGGCAATGAAGAATGAAAAAATAAAAAAGATAATCCATTTCGTAACTCTTTTTCTTATTTTTTCAGCATTCCAATCTTGTTTAGCTAATCGTAACTGAGCACCTCTGTCACCATCAATCCAATATTCAATACGTCTGAAAACCATTTCCATAAAAATAGTTTGCGGACAAAACCAACCACAAAAAATACGTCCGAAAGCTACTGTAAATAAAGTCAACCCTACTACTCCAACAATCATTGAAATCACAAACAAATGAAAGTCTTGAGGCCAAAATGCAAATCCGAAAATACTAAAACGTCTTTCGAGTACATTAAACATCAAAAACTGATTTCCATTAATTTTAATAAAAGGGGAAGCTATTAAAAAAATCAAAAGAAAATAACTCAATAACTTTCTTTTATCGTAAAAAGGGCCAGAAGGTTTTTTAGGATAAATAAAATTTCTTTTTCCTTCTGCATTAATAGTTGCAATGGTATCTCTAAAGCTTTCGTCTGGTAAATTTGACATAATTATGCAATTTTTAGTTTAAAAAAGGTTTTGAGAATTTCCCAAAACCTTTTTTATAAATTTATTTTCCTGCAGGAGCTTCTACTTTGGTAGAATCAACTATTGTTGTTGTTGCAGCTGCTGGAGCCGCTTCAGCTGTTTCAACCCATATTTCTCCTTCAGCAGCTTTAGCATCTGGTGGATTTGTTCCTTCTAAGGTCATAATATAACTTGCCACACTTTGAATATCTTTTGAAGATAAATTCGATTTCCAAGCTACCATTGAAGGGTTATTTTTACTTCCTTCAGATATAATTTTGAAAATATTTTTGATACCTCCACCATTAATCCAATGTTTATCAGTTAAGTTAGGTCCAACTAAACCTCCACCATCTGCTTTATGACAAGCCGCACAAGCGTTGGTGAAAATTTCTTTACCTTTTGCTAAACTTTCAGCATCAGTAACAGCAACAACTGTTTCATAACTTATTTCTTCTGAAGCATCTTTTGGCAATTTCGATTTTTCTAATTCAGCTAATTCCACTTCATTTTTAAATTCTTGTTCTTGGTCGTATTCATTCATCACGTGAAAACGAATCATATAAACCAAAGCAAAAACAATAGTACCATAGAACAAATATACCCACCATGGTGGTAATACGTTGTCTAACTCTTTGATACCATCGTAGTCGTGCTCTAACATGATATCCTCTTCTCTCTCTATTTCTTTAGAGCGAGTAAGTTTAGCAACAATATTTTGGTACCATTTGCTTTCTGTAAAAGAAACCGATTGTGCATCTGCTAATTGTTTCTTTTGCTCGTCTGTTAATAAATGATACGTTACTTTATCAACGGCATCGATTACAATTTCGATTGCGATTAATAAAAATAGGAATACTCCTAAAAATAAAGCTACCATAGGAAACTTTATAAAGGCTGGCTTGTCTCCTGAGTCGATAAAATATTCCAAAGCTGCAAATACAACTGCAAACAGTAATGGAACTCTTACGTATGATGGAATTAATTTTTTCATTTGTTGAAAATTTTATGTTAAGAGAACCTGAACAACCACGATACTACCCAAAAATTACAAACATCATGGTTGTATCAGTTTCTCGCTAATTTTAATTATAACTATTCGTCGTTTAAAGGCATTTCGCTAATTTCTTTGATTTTTTCTTTGCTGTAAGTAAATGCCCAAACCGTGAACAATACAAACGCTGTAAAGAAAATAGTCAACGAAATGATTGGATAAATTTCTACTCCCGTTATGGTTTCTAAATTATGTTTAATAAACTTTAGCATAACTTTTATTTTTTAACTTGAGTATCAGTACCTAATCTTTGTAAGTATGCAATCAACGCTACAATCTCTCTATCTTTTAATTTTGATGTTGTGTTTCCACCAAAAGATTTCTTAATATCAGGGTTCGCTAACAAGTTTGCTTCAATTTTGCTTGCTTGTTCGTCCATATGTTTAAGAGCATTATTAATATCTGCTTCAGAATAAGGAACTCCTAAAGTTACCATGGTTCTCATTTTGTCTTGAATAGTTGAATTATCTAATTCGTTTTTAATTAACCATTGGTATCTTGGCATAATTGATTTTTCATTTAATCCTTGGGGATCGTACATATGGTTAAAATGCCATACATCATCTCTACCTCCATTAAATGGTTTTCCTTTAACACCTTCACGAGCTAAATCTGGACCAGTACGTTTAGAACCCCATAAGAATGGATGATCGTAAACAAACTCACCTGCTTTAGAATAGTCTCCATAACGTTCTACTTCTGAACGGAACGGACGTACCATTTGAGAGTGACATCCCACACAACCCTCACGGATATATAAATCTCTACCTTCTAATTCAAGCGGGGTATATGGTTTAACAGCAGATATAGTAGGAATATTTGATTTCACTAAAATAGTTGGTAAAATTTGGATTAAACCTCCAATTAAAATAGCAACAGTTGTCAATAACATGAATTGAACTGGTTTTCTTTCTAACCAAGAGTGTAATTTTTCACCTTTTAAACGGCTTGGAGAAATTACAGCTAAAGCTGGAGCTTCTACTAATTCGTTTTCTACTGGAGAACCTTGTTTAACTGTTCTAATAATGTTGTACACTAATACAATAACTCCTGTAAGATATAATGTACCTCCAATAGCACGCATCCAATACATTGGCATTATTTCTGTTACTGTTTCAAGGAAGTTTCCATATTGTAAAGCACCACCGTCTGGTTTAAACTGTTTCCACATAGAAGCTTGTAAAAAACCAGCTACATACATTGGAAGCGAATATAAAATAATACCTAAAGTACCAATCCAGAAATGGAAATTTGCTAATTTTTCAGAGAATAATTTCGTTTTTGTCATTCTTGGGATTAACCAATAGATCATACCAAATGATAAGAAACCATTCCAAGCTAAAGCACCAACGTGTACGTGAGCAATAATCCAATCTGTAAAGTGCGCAATTGCGTTAACGTTTTTTAATGATAACATTGGTCCTTCGAATGTTGCCATACCATAACCAGTAATTGCTACTACGAAGAATTTCAATACCGCATCAGTACGTACTTTATCCCAAACCCCTCTTAAAGTTAATAAACCATTAATCATACCACCCCAAGATGGAGCAAGTAACATTACAGAAAATACAACTCCTAAATTTTGAGCCCAATCTGGTAGTGCAGTATATAATAAGTGGTGAGGTCCAGCCCAAATATAAATGAAGATCAACGACCAAAAGTGAATGATTGATAATCTGTACGAATATACAGGACGATTCGCTACTTTAGGAACAAAATAATACATCATTCCTAGGAAAGGTGTGGTCAAGAAAAACGCTACTGCATTATGACCATACCACCATTGTACTAAAGCATCTTGAACACCTGCATAAACAGAGTACGATTTCATACCTGATAATGAAACTGGTAATTCTAAACTGTTAAAGATGTGAAGTACCGCAACCGTTACAAACGTAGCGATGTAAAACCAAATTGCTACATAAATATGACGTTCTCTTCTTTTAATAATGGTTCCAATCATGTTGATACCAAAAACCACCCAAATAAGAGCAATTGCAATATCAATTGGCCATTCTAATTCAGCATATTCTTTTGAAGTGGAATAACCTAATGGTAAAGTGATGGCTGCAGCAACTATAATTAACTGCCAACCCCAAAAATGAATTTTACTCAAAAGGTCGCTAAACATTCTTGCTTTTAATAAACGCTGCATTGAGTAATAAATACCTGCAAACATTGCGTTTCCAACGAAGGCAAAAATAACTGCATTGGTGTGTAAAGGTCTTAAGCGTCCAAAACTTAAAAACGATATGCCGCTGGTTAAGTTTGGAAACAAAAATAGGAAAGCTAAAATAAGCCCTACTAACATCCCCACTACACCGAAAACGATACTAGCGTAGATGAAATTCCTTACAATTTTGTTGTCGTAATAAAATTGTTGCTTCTCCATAAATTAGATTGATTTTTGTTTTTCTGTTTGTATTAATTTGTTAGGATTTTCTTTTT
>CAZCIV010000200.1:0-5375 GCA_964498595.1 uncultured Flavobacterium sp. | reverse complement strand
TAACAATACTTTTTTCTCGAATGAATTAGCAATTTGGTAGGCATAATTTGGCTCTTTTTCAATTTCTTGAATGGCTAATTCGTAATTTTTTTCTGCTTTATCCGTATTTTTTTGAAGTTGGTAATTGTAACCAAGTTCAACTAATAGTAATGGTTGGTTGTATTTGTCTTTTCTTTTGGTAATGGCGTTTTCCGCTTTGTCATATTGTTGCAATTGTTGGTAACATTCAATTACTCTTTGGAAGAAGAAATAATTTGAAGGTTGTTTGGTCGAAATTTCCTCAAATAAAGTCAGTGCTTTTTGAAACTCGCCTTTTTCAAAATAGTCCATAGCCAATTGCTCGTTCTGTGCCGAAACCCAAAACGAGGACAAAAAGAGAATAAAAAAAACTATTTTTTGCAACATAAATAAAACAAATAATGTACTAAAGTAACACTTTTTAGCGTCAAATTAGTACATTATTTTATAAAGATTAACGTTTAGTTAATGATGTCAAATCCAGTATATTTTCTTAAAACTTCAGGAACTACGATGCCTTCTGGTGTTTGGTAGTTTTCTAAAATTCCAGCTAATACTCTTGGTAACGCTAAAGAACTTCCGTTCAAAGTGTGTGCCAATTGGTTTTTACCTTCTTTGTCTTTGAAACGTAATTTTAAACGATTCGCTTGGAAGGTTTCAAAATTAGATACCGAACTAATTTCTAACCAACGCTCTTGCGCTGTTGAATATACTTCAAAATCATACGTTAAAGCAGAAGCAAAACTCATGTCGCCACCACATAATCTTAGAATTCTGTATGGTAATCTCAATTCTTGTAAAATTCCTTTTACATGTTCCACCATTCCATCTAATGCTTCGTAAGATTTATCAGGATGTTCAATGCGAACGATTTCTACTTTGTCAAATTGGTGTAAACGATTTAATCCACGAACGTGAGCGCCATACGAACCTGCTTCACGACGGAAACAAGGCGTGTATCCTGTGCAAAGTACTGGTAAATCATTTTCGTTTAATAACACATCTCTGAAGATATTCGTTACTGGAACTTCCGCTGTTGGGATTAAATACAAATCATCAACACCTACATGGTACATTTGTCCTTCTTTATCAGGTAATTGCCCTGTTCCAAAACCAGAAGCTTCGTTTACTAAATGTGGAACTTGGTATTCTTGATAACCTGCATCGGTATTTTTGTCTAAGAAATAAGTGATTAAAGCACGTTGTAATTTAGCGCCTTTTCCTTTGTAAACAGGGAAACCTGCTCCAGTGATTTTAACACCTAATTCAAAATCAATTAAATCGTATTTTTTAGCTAATTCCCAGTGAGGTAAAGCGCCTTCGTGTAATTTAGGGATTTCACCTTCTTGATAAATGTTTAAGTTTTCTTCTGGAGTTTTTCCTTCCGGAACGATGTCGGCTGGTAAATTAGGTAATTTGTATAATTCTTCTTGTAATTTAGCGGCATATGTGTTTAAAACTTCGGTCAATTCTTTGTCTTTTTCACGAAGTTGAACTGATTTTTCTTTTAAAATTTCGGCTTTTGCTTTTTCACCACTTTTCATTAAATCCCCAATGTCTTTGGATAGCTTGTTCGACTCAGCTTTGATGGTGTCTAATTCAACTTGAGTTGCTCTTCTTTTCTCGTCCAGTGCAATTACTTCTTCAATGGCACCTTTAGCATCTAAGTTTTTCTTAGCTAATCGTTTTACTACTTCGTCTTTGTTTTCTCTAATGTACGCTATCTGTAACATAATATATAGGATTTTAAGGATGCAAATTTAAGAAATTGGATTCAGATAATACATAAAAAACGATTTCACTTACGCGTTTTTACGAATTGATTAAATTCTTACAAAAAGCCGTATTAAAATAAAGATATTATTGTATATTCGCTTGATTTTTACGTAAATTGATAATTTTAAGCTTAATTCTGTTGGGTTTTAATAATGTTAAATTACTTAGAAGTTGCCTCCAAAATTTTATAACCTACAAAAAATGAAAAAAATTACTTTAAGTTTATTACTCTTATTTGGAGTTATCGGTTTTGCCCAAACGGATAATTCTGAATTTGATAGAATGGTAGAAGCAGAAATGAAGTCGGCTTCAGCAACCATAAATTTTAGAGCCAACCCCAATACTCAAAATTATGATATTAGTTATCATGAATTGCGATTTAATGTAGATCCGAATAATACCACCCCATATATTAGCGGAATAGTTACCACAACTTTTACTGCATTAAGCGATATGAATGTTGTAACTTTTGATATGGCAACTGATTTAGTAGTGAGTTCGGTAACAATGAATAGTTCTAGTCTAACTTTTAGTCAAAGCAATTACGAGTTGAATATTAATTTACCTACAACTTTAGTTTCGGGTAATTCTGCAACAGTTGTAATTACGTATGCAGGTTCTCCGCCTCAAGCAGAAGGAGCATTTACTAGAGGAACTCATAGTGGTACTCCAGTGATTTTTACACTTTCTGAACCCTACGGAGCAAGAGATTGGTGGCCTTGTAAACAAGATTTGAATGATAAAGTAAATTCAATAGATGTTTATATTACTGCGCCCTCTACTTATGTTAGTGTTTCTAATGGGATAGAGGTTTCTCAAACCGTATCTGGAGCAAATAAAACAACCCATTTCCATCATAATTACCCAATTCCAGCTTATTTAATAGCTATTGCCGTTACAAACTATCAAATATATAATCAGCAAGGCGGATTAGGAACTGTCGCAAGTCCTTATTTTCCTATTGTGAATTATTTATATCCTGAAAGTTATGCTTCTGCAACTTCTGCAACACAATTAGGAACTACTCCAACAATTATAAATTTATATGAATCTTTATTGGAGCCTTATCCGTTTAGAAATGAAAAATACGGACATGCTCAATTTGGCTGGGGTGGCGGAATGGAGCATACAACGGTTTCATTTATGGGAAGTTTTGGAAGAAATTTAATCGCTCATGAAATGGCACATCAATGGTTTGGCGATAAAATCACATGCGGTTCTTGGAAAGACATTTGGTTAAATGAGGGACTTACAGAATACATGTCTGGATTAGTAGTTGAAAATTTAGACGGAGCTACTCCATTTGTGACTTGGAAAACTAATAAAATAAATTCTATTACTTCACAAACAACAGGATATGTATATCTTCAAGATTCTGATTTAACAAACGTAAATAGGATATTTTCTTCTAGATTAACATATGATAAAGGGTCTATGGTAACGCATATGTTGCGTTGGGTGATGGGTGATGCAAATTTTTTCCAAGCTTTACGTAATTATTTGTCTGATTCTAATTTGGCTTATGGATATGCCCTAACAAATAATTTAAAAAGTCATTTGGAAGCAGTTCATGGAAGTAGTCTATCGGAATTTTTCAACGATTGGCTTTACATGCAAGGCTATCCTACATATACCATTACGGCTCAAAATTGGGGTGCTGGTCAGGCAAAAATTACAGTAAGTCAAACACAGTCGCATGCGTCAGTTTCTTTTTTTGAAATGCCTTTACAAATTAGACTAACAAGTGCTGGAGGTATAAATCATGATGTGGTTGTAAACAACACAGTTAATAATCAAGAATTTATAGTGCCAGTTCCGTTTGTTGTGGCTGGAGTGACATTTGATCCAAACAAACACATTGTTTCTAAAAATAATGTGGTAACATTAGCAAATGAATCTTTCGAATTAGAACAAGCGATTTCGGTTTACCCAAATCCAGCAAATGATGAATTACACATTATGATGCCTACAACTACTCAATTAGAAAAAGTAGAAATTTATAATACTTTAGGTCAATTGTTAGCAACGCATCAAACAACAGATTTCAGAATTGACAATTTAAGTTCGGGAATACATGTAATGAAAATCACCACTTCAGAAGGTGCAATTCATAAAAATTTTATAAAAAAATAGTTCTGAATTAAAATTATGATGAAAAGTAAGGTGAAAACCTTACTTTTGTCGTTTAAATAAAAGCGTAAAAATGATTCAAGTAGCACAAATTTTATTCATATTATCAGTTTTAGTAATTCTTCACGAGTTTGGTCATTACATCACAGCTAAGATGTTCAAAGTTAGAGTTGAGAAATTTTACTTATTCATGGATGCTGGTTTTTCTTTAGTGAAAAAGAAAATAGGTGAAACAGAATGGGGAATCGGATGGTTACCATTAGGAGGATATGTAAAACTTTCTGGAATGATTGATGAAAGCATGGATACTGAGCAAATGAATCAAGAACCACAACCATGGGAATTTCGTTCTAAACCAGCTTGGCAACGTTTAATTATTATGTTGGGCGGAATCATTGTAAATGTAATCTTAGCATGGTTGATTTTTACTATTATGTATGCAACTGTTGGACAGAAATTCATTGCTACTGAAAAAATTCAAGAAAACGGATTAGTATTTGGTGAAGTAGGTCAGAAAGCAGGATTTAGAAATGGTGATAAAATTCTTTCAGTAGACGGAAAACACCAACCAAGTTTTAACCGAATGACATTAGATGTTCTATTAGGTGATAAAGTTGAAGTGGAGCGTAATGGCCAAAAAGTAGATGTGATTTTAACCGATGAAATGAAAGGTGAAATCATCAGTAAAGAAGGGAAAGAGTTTGTTGGACCTCGTTTTTTAGGATCAGTAGTAGATTCTGTAGTTCCAAAATCACAAGCTGATATCGCAGGATTAAAAAAAGGAGATAAAATAAAAGCAGTAAACGGAACATTCTTCAATTATTATGATGAATATAAAGAAAATATTTCTAAACATAAAAACGACAGTATTTCCTTATCTATTTTAAGAGGTGCCGAAGTATTAACTTTAAAAGCCAAGGTAGATAAAGAAGGGAAATTAGGGTTCTTTAATAAACCCTTAGATAAATCAGATTACGAAGTAAATAATCAATTGTCTTTTGGACAAGCAGTTCCAGCTGCAGTCAAAGAATCTTGGGCATTATTGGTTTATAATGTAAAACAGTTTAAATTAATATTACGTCCTAAAACAGAAGCTTACAAACACGTTCAAAGTCCAATCGGAATTGCGCGTCGTTTACCAGATACCTGGGATTGGGAATTCATTTGGAATTTTACCGCTTTATTCTCAATCGGATTAGCCTTTATGAACTTGTTACCAATACCTGGATTAGATGGAGGACACGCTTTATTTACAATAGTTGAAATGATTACCGGGAAAAAATTATCAGACAAAGCAGCTGGTTATGTTCAAACCGCTGGAATGATTATCTTGTTGACGCTAATGGCTTTAACTTTTGGAAAAGATATATACCAATTAGTGGTAGATAAACTTTTATAATTTTTTCAATAAAATAATTTGCGATAACAAAAAATCAGTTTATATTTGCACT
>CAZCIV010000199.1:0-5375 GCA_964498595.1 uncultured Flavobacterium sp. | reverse complement strand
GCTTGCTCATAATTGATTCCTTGTTGTAATTTGAATAATTTAAACAGTGGAAAAGCGATAAATCGAATCAATAAAAACGATTCTACACCTACGAACAACCAAAACAAAATGGTTCTACCAGATGTGGATAACCATAAAAAGTATTCAATCAATAAAGTAAAAATGAAATACAACAAGCCCAATCCAATGAAAAGAATGACTCCTTTTATCAGTTCATTGGTGTAAAATTTCTTGATAAACCCTTCGAGCTTATCGAAAATAATGCTTTTGGCTTCCAAAATTGTTGATATACTGTTTATAACCGATAAAAATACAACATGTTTCTAGATTTGTCAATAGGTTTTTAGTGAAACTTAACATTTATAGCTTTGGATTGTTAATAACCTAATGATTTTCTAAAATCTAAATTCTAACTTCTAAATTGGAATCGTATCTTTGCACAACACTTCGACAAGCTCAGTGTGACAATAAAGAAAAATAAAAAATAAAATGTCAAAACAAGTTAGAGTAAGATTTGCGCCAAGTCCAACTGGACCTTTGCATATTGGTGGTGTTCGTACCGCTTTATTCAATTATTTATTTGCCAAAAAACATGGTGGTACTTTCTATTTACGAATTGAAGATACCGATCAAACGCGTTTTGTTCCAGGAGCAGAAGCTTATATTTTTGAAGCTTTGGAATGGTTAGGAATTGCACCAGATGAAACCGTTGGAAAGAACGAAAAATTTGGACCTTACCGTCAAAGTGAACGTAAAGCGATGTATCAACAATATGCTGACCAATTGATTAATTCAGGTTGGGCATATTATGCTTTTGATACTGCTGAAAGCTTAGATGCAATGCGAAAAGAAGCAGAAACCAAAGGAAAAACGTTTATTTACAATCATTCGGTAAGAGAGCAATTGGATAACTCGTTGACGGTTTCACGTGAAAAAGTGGAGGAGAGAATTGCAAATGGTGAGCATTATGTTATCCGTTTTAAAACACCTGTGAATGAAATTTTAGAATTAAAAGACATCATTCGTGGCGATATTAAATTTGATACAAATTTATTAGACGATAAAGTTTTATTCAAATCGGATGGAATGCCAACCTATCATTTAGCGAATATTGTGGATGACCATTTAATGGAAACTTCACATGTCATTCGTGGAGAAGAATGGTTGCCAAGTTTGCCTTTACATCATTTGTTATACAAAGCTTTTGGTTGGAATGCTCCAGAATTTGCGCATTTACCATTGATTTTAAAACCAATTGGAAACGGAAAATTATCAAAACGTGATGGTGATAAAATGGGATTCCCAGTATTTCCTTTGGAATGGAAAACAGAAGAAGGAATTTCATCTGGTTACAGAGAAAACGGATTTTTCCCAGAAGCAGTTATCAACTTTTTAGCGTTATTAGGTTGGAATGACGGAACGGAACAAGAGATTTTCTCGTTAGAAGAATTGGTACAAAAATTTGATTTGAACCGAATTCACAAAGCAGGAGCGAAGTTTGATCCTGAGAAAAACAAATGGTTCAATCATCAGTATTTACAAAAGCAAAGTGATGCAAGTTTAGCGGAAAGCTTTAAATCAATTTTAGATAAAAAAGGAATCTCGACAACGCTCGATTTGACAAAGATTGTAGGAATGATTAAAGAAAGAGCTAATTTCGTAACCGAATTTTGGGATTTAGCGGATTATTTCTTTGAAGCACCAGTATCTTACGATGAAAAAGCAGCTAAAAATTGGAAAGAAGAAACACCAGGTTTAATGCAACAAGTGATTTCGGAATTAGAGAAAATTGAAGATTTTACTTCAGCTAACATCGAAACCTTATTAAAAGAGTGGATGACAGCCAACGAAATTGGAATGGGAAAAGTAATGCAACCGCTTCGATTGAGTTTAGTAGGAGCTTTAAAAGGGCCTCATTTATTTGACATCATCGAAATGATAGGAAAAGCCGAAACGGTAAAAAGAATTGAAAAAGCGATTGCTAGTTTATAAAAGAAAAGCCCTGAAAATTCAGGGTTTTTTTGTAACTTTTCGAAATAAATAGCGTATAACTAATAATTTAACTTAAACTATAAATTATGGATTTTATTACATTTCCTTTTCTATTCATTGGACTAGTTGTCCTTTTTTCGTCATTCTTTACCGTAAAACAGCAAACTGTAGTAGTTGTAGAACGATTTGGAAAATTTCAAAGCCTTAGAAATTCAGGTTTACAAATTAAAATTCCTGTGGTTGATAGAATTGCAGGTCGCGTTAATTTAAGAATTCAACAATTAGATGTTATCATCGAAACTAAAACGAAAGATAACGTATTCGTTAAAATGAAAGTTTCGGTACAGTTTAAAGTATTACAAGAAAAAGCATACGAAGCGTTTTATAAATTAGAATATCCTCATGACCAAATTACTTCTTATGTGTTTGACGTAGTGCGTGCCGAAGTTCCAAAATTAAAATTAGATGATGTTTTCGAAAGAAAAGATGACATTGCAATTGCAGTAAAACGTGAGTTAAATGAAGCTATGACGACTTATGGGTATGACATCATCAATACGTTAATTACTGATATTGATCCAGATATTCAAGTTAAAAATGCGATGAACCGTATTAACGCGGCGGATCGTGAAAAAACAGCTGCAGAATATGAAGCAGAAGCTGGAAGAATCAGAATTGTAGCAAAAGCAAAAGCAGAAGCAGAAAGTAAAAGACTTCAAGGTCAAGGTATTGCTGACCAAAGAAGAGAAATTGCTCGTGGTTTAGTGGAATCAGTTGATGTATTAAACAAAGTGGGAATTAATTCGCAAGAAGCTTCGGCTTTAATCGTAGTAACGCAACATTATGATACATTACAAGCAATTGGTGCGGATGCGAATAGTAATTTAATTTTATTACCAAATTCACCACAAGCCGGTAGTGATATGTTGAATAACATGGTAGCAAGTTTTACAGCAAGTAACCAAGTAGGGGAAGCTATGAAAAATGCTAACAAAACAAAAAAGGTAAATAAGAAAGATGCTTCAAACGAAAATTTCGGAATTGAAAATTCAGAAGAAGTATAATTGAGATGCTGAAATAAATTCAGCATGACAAAAATCAAAACCATCAATTTTTAATTGGTGGTTTTTTTATAACCAGATGTTAGAAATTTACAATTTCAGTGATAATTTTTTAAAAGTAGCTCCAAGAAGTAAAAATCAAAGAAAAATTATCTCAATTTTAGGTTAAAATTAAAATAAAGCGATTTCTGACACTTTAATTAATTAAGATGTAAAAATACTTTACCTAAAAAAGTTGTTGTATTAAAATTAATTTATGAAAGTCACTTTTTTAAGTTTTTAATTATTAAAAATTTTATTTTAATAGTTTTTACTAATGATAATAAAAATAGATTAAAAATAAATATAGTATTAATGTAGTTTATTTTAATAAAATAGAAATAAAAAACCTGCAGAGAAAATTTTGCAGGTTTAAATTATTTAAAAAATCTCGACTTCGCTCGATTTGACAAAATTCTAAAATTTTTATTGTTCTGAAATTTTAGCCCAAGTATCTCTAAGTCCAACTGTTTTGTTGAAAACTAATTTTTCAGCTGTTGAATCTCTATCTACACAGAAATAACCTAAACGTTGAAATTGGAAATGATCTAACTCTTTTGAAGTAACCAAACTTGGTTCTACATAACCTGTAATTACTTTTAATGAATTTGGATTAATGTATTCTTTAAAATCTACTTCCTTGTCTTTATCTGGACTTTCATTAGTGAATAATCGATCATAAATACGAACTTCTGCTTCTTTTGCATGAGGAATCGAAACCCAATGGATTGTTCCCTTTACTTTTCTTTGACTCGCTTCTGTTCCACTTCCTGATTTAGAATCTACGTCATAAGTAGCGTGAATTTCGGTAATATTTCCGTTTTCGTCTTTTATAACAGATTCACCTTTAATGATATAGGCGTTTTTCAAACGAACTTCAGTTCCTAAAGTCAGACGGAAAAATTTCTTGTGTGCTTCTTCTTGAAAATCTTCTCTTTCGATATATAATTCTTTAGAAAACGGCACTTTTCTGTAAGTCATTACTTCTTCTTCCGGATTATTTTCGGCTTCTAACCATTCTTCTTGACCTTCTGGATAATTCGTAATTACTAATTTCACAGGATCTAAAACTGCCATTACACGAGGTGCAATTTTGTTCAAATCTTCACGAACACAGAATTCTAAAAGCGAAACATCGATTAAATTATCACGTTTTGCAATTCCGATAGTTTTAGCAAAATTTCGGATAGAAGCTGGCGTATAACCACGTCTTCTCATTCCTGAAATCGTTGACATTCTTGGGTCATCCCAACCAGTAACATGTTTTTCTTCAACTAATTGCAATAATTTTCGTTTAGAAACAACAGTATGTGATAAATTTCTACGTGCAAATTCTCTTTGCTTCGGACGAACTTTCGTTGGATCATAAATTTGATTTAAAAACCAATCATATAATTCACGGTGAGGCAAGAATTCTAACGTACAAAACGAGTGTGAAATTTGCTCTAAATAATCACTTTCACCATGTGCCCAGTCATACATTGGATAGATACACCAATCGTTTCCTGTTCTGTGGTGATGTGCGTGCATGATACGGTAAATAATAGGATCACGCATCAACATATTATTAGCATTCATCGAAATTTTAGCACGTAAAACGTGAGTTCCTTTTTCGAATTCTCCGTTTTTCATGCGTGTAAATAAATCTAAATTCTCTTCGATAGAACGATTTCTGTAAGGAGAATCGGTTCCAGGAGTAGTTGGCGTACCTTTTTGTTTCGCCATTTCTTCCGAAGTTTGGCTATCCACATACGCTTTATCTTTTTTGATTAATTCCACTGCCCAATCATACAATTGTTGGAAATAATCAGAAGCATAACATTCTTTATCCCATTTGTAGCCCAACCATTCTACATCGCGCTTGATAGCATCTACATATTCTTGCTCTTCTTTAGATGGATTGGTATCGTCGAAACGAAGGTTTACTGGAGCATTGTAATCGATTCCTAAACCAAAATTTAGGCAAATAGCACTAGCATGACCCACGTGCAAATATCCATTTGGTTCTGGTGGAAAACGAAAACGTAATTTATCTGCTGACAAACCATTTTTTAAATCTTCTTCAATGATTTGCTCTATAAAATTCAATGATTTTTCTTCTGTTGACATAGTATCAAAAATTTATGCAAAGATATATAAACTTTCATGGTTTAATACCTTAAAAATGGCTAAAAATTGGTAAATTTGGTATATAATAAATGAAAAAATGGGAACTATTAAATTACAAAATATTAGAACTTTTTCATACCATGGTTGTTTAATTGAGGAAGGAAAAATAGGCTC
>CAZCIV010000198.1:0-5380 GCA_964498595.1 uncultured Flavobacterium sp. | reverse complement strand
GGTCGTATTGCGATTGGTCGTTTACAAAGAGGTGTTTTACGTGAAGGAATGAACGTTTCTTTAGTAAAAAGAGATGGAAAAATAAGCAAATCAAAAATTAAAGAATTGCATACTTTTGAAGGTTTAGGTCGTAAAAAAGTAGAAGAAGTTGTTGCAGGTGATATTTGTGCATTAGTTGGTTTAGAAGGTTTTGAAATTGGTGATACAGTAGCAGATTTCGAAAATCCAGAAGCATTAGAAACTATCGCTATTGATGAACCTACAATGAGTATGTTGTTTACAATTAATGATTCTCCTTTCTTTGGTAAAGAAGGAAAATTTGTAACATCTCGTCACATTAAAGATCGTTTGAACAAAGAGTTAGAGAAAAACCTAGCATTAAGAGTTAACGAAACGGATTCTGCTGATAAATTCTTAGTATTCGGTCGTGGTGTACTTCACTTATCGGTTTTAATTGAAACCATGAGAAGAGAAGGATATGAGTTACAAATTGGACAACCACAAGTTATCATCAAAGAAATCGATGGTGTAAAATGTGAACCAATTGAAGAATTAACAGTTGATTTACCAGAAAATCTTTCAGGTAGAGCAGTGGAATTCGTAACTATCCGTAAAGGCGAAATGTTGTCTATGGAACCTAAAGGAGAGCGTATGATTATCAAATTCAACATTCCATCTCGTGGAATTATCGGATTGAGAAATCAATTATTAACAGCTACAGCTGGTGAAGCTATTATGTCGCACCGTTTTATTGATTACCAACCATTCAAAGGTGAAATTCCAGGACGTTTAGGTGGTTCATTAATTTCTATGGAAAACGGAAAAGCTATTCCTTACTCAATTGATAAATTACAAGATAGAGGTAAATTCTTCGTTGACCCGAATGAAGATATCTACGAAGGTCAGGTAATTGGTGAAAATTCACGTGGAGATGATATGGTAGTGAATGTAACTAAAACTAAAAAATTAACAAACGTGCGTTCTTCTGGAAATGATGATAAAGCAAGAATTATTCCTGCAATTAAATTCTCATTAGAAGAAGCATTAGAGTACATCCAAAAAGATGAATATGTTGAGGTAACGCCAAAATCGTTACGTTTACGTAAGATTTATTTGAATGAAAACGATAGAAAACGTTTCAAAATAGCATAATTTTAAATCCCGATGAAAGTCGGGATTTTTTTAGCAATTATAGAATGGAAATAAGATTAAAATACGGTATTGACAATTTGCTTTTCGGAATGAAAGAGCAAGATGTTACTAAGATTTTGGGAAAACCCGATTCAAAATATAAAGATGAAGAAGAGAATGTTGTGTTCATGTATAACGCTAGAAAACTTCGCTTGATTTTTTATAAAGAGGAAGACTTTAGATTAGGATATATGACTATTTCAAACGAAGCAGTGAAGTTATTTAATTCTTTTTTAATTGGAAAAGATTGGAGTGAAGTATATCCAATTTTGGAAAAGAATAAAATTAAACCTTTTGAAATGGATACAAATGAAGGTGTTGTAAGTTATTTCAATGAATCCAATTGGTTGTTTTTTCATGTTGATTACAACCAAATTGTTAAGATAGAACTTGGAGCAGTTTTCAAAGAAACTGAAGATGATTTTGATTGGAAATTTTAATAGTAATAAATAAGCCGCTAAAATAATTTAGCGGCTTATTTATTATTGATTGATTTTAATTAATTCAACTTCAAAAATTAAATCCGTATTTGGTGGTATGACACCACCTGCACCTCTTTCCCCGTATGCTAAATTTGAAGGGATGTAGAATTTATATTTTGAACCTTCTGACATTAACTGAACGCCTTCTGTCCAACCTTTGATTACTTGGTTTAAACCAAAATCGATTGTTTCGCCTCTTTGAACACTACTGTCAAATACTTTTCCGTCTAAAAACATTCCAGTATAATGAACCTTTACATTGCTTGTTGCAACAGGTTTATTGCCAGTGCCTTCTTGTAAAACAATATATTTTAATCCACTAGATGTTGTTGTAGCATTAGCAAATTCTTTTAGAGCTTTTTCTTTTGCTTCTTTTTGTTTTTCAGCAGCCAATTTTTCTTCAGCTTCTTTTTTTACAAAGTAATCTGCAAACATTTTTTCAGCATTGAATTTTTTAGCATCTTTACCCACTCTGATAATTTTAACTGAAGCAATAACATCGTTTTGAGCAATTTTGTCTACTACTTCTTGGCCGCTTATTACATGACCAAAAACAGTATGTTTACCATCTAGCCAAGGTGTAGCTTTATGGGTAATAAAAAATTGACTTCCATTTGTAGCTGGTCCTGCATTAGCCATTGATAAAATTCCTTTACCTGAATGCTTTAAATCAGCAACAATTTCATCTTCAAATTTATATCCTGGTCCAGCAGTACCTGTACCTTCTGGGCAACCACCTTGGATCATAAAATCAGCAATAACTCTATGAAATTTTAATCCATTATAGAATGGTTTTCCTTTAAACTTTATATCTACTTTTGGGTTTTTTCCTTCAGCGAGCGAAATAAAATTGGCTACAGTAATAGGTGTTTTTTTGTATTCTAAAATTGCTACAATTTTTCCTTTTGTTGTATTGAATTCGGCAAAAATTCCTTCTTGTGTTTTGTTTTGTGCTACAGAAAATGTGGTGTAGCTTAACACTAGTATTAATAATTTAGAAATGTTTTTCATTTTATTTTTTTAGTTTGTTGGTTTATATTCTAAAAGTTCAACTTCAAATACAATATTTGCATTAGGAGGTATAACATCACCAGCGCCTTCTTGACCATATCCTAATTCTGATGGGATATACAACATTAATTTGTCTCCAAAATTCATCATGTTAATTCCTTCAATAAATCCAGGAATAAATTGAAGATTTCCTATTGTTGATGGAATAGGAGTATAGCCGCCTTGTTGTGCTCTTTGCTGATTGAATTTTCCAAATAATTTTGCAACATCTTCATAACTCGTATCAAAAAGCTGACCATTCTCTAAATATCCAGCGTAATTAACATTAACTTGAGTTCCGTTTGTAGGTTTTTTATCGCCACCTTTTTTAATGATTTGATAAATTAAACCTGATTTTGTCTTGGTTCCTGTTGCCTTTAAAGTGGTAATTTCTTTTGCTTTTTCTTCAATGATTTGTTTTGTTTTTTCTTCAGCTTCAATAATTTCTTTTTCTACTAAAGCATAGTAATTTTTAAATATTTTTACTGCATCAAATTTCTTTGCATTATTACCAATTCTAATTATTGTGATTTTTTCAATAACATCATCAGATTCAATAGCATTTACGATTTCTATGCCTTCAACAACCTCACCAAAAACAGTATGCAAATTATCTAGCCATGGGGTTTCTTTGTGTGTAATAAAAAATTGACTGCCATTGGTGCTTGGACCTGCATTAGCCATTGATAAAATTCCGGCTTTTGAGTGTCTTAAATCAGGATGAAATTCATCTTTAAATTTATAACCTGGTCCACCAGAACCATCCCCATTAGGGTCACCACCTTGAATCATAAAATCAGCAATTACACGGTGAAATTTTAATCCGTCATAAAAAGGTTTGCCTTTAAACTCTTTGCTTACG
The DNA here is from genome assembly GCA_964498595.1 of uncultured Flavobacterium sp. Lineage (GTDB taxonomy): Bacteria > Bacteroidota > Bacteroidia > Flavobacteriales > Flavobacteriaceae > Flavobacterium. Next base: position 1,795 of record CAZCIV010000198.1, on the reverse strand, counting down.
AAAGGATTTTTTCCCTCGGCTAAGGTTACGAAATTAGCAACCGTATTCGGAACTTTTTCAAATTCTAATTTTACAATGATATTTCCTTTCGATGTTTCGATATTAGCATATAATCCTTCTTTAAGGTTGTCGTATGATTTAGAACAAGAAGCAATTAATGTTATAAAACTTAGTAGTAAAATGGTTTTAATTTTCATTTGGGATTATTTTTTAGTTTGAGGATCTAATTTAATATCATTTAAACTTACAGTACAAATTAAGGGTTCGTTGGAACCAATTTTTTTATCATCTCCATGATATCCATATGCCATGTGTGAGGGAAATAAAAATGTAACAGTTTCTCCTTTTTTCATAAGTTTGATTCCATCACGTAAACCCATCATAATATTTTCTTTATCTACATAATAGGTTTGGGGTTTTGTATCGGCAATTGTGTAGATAATTCTGCTTTTTAAATCTTTGATTTCATAATCAAAAAAAGCAATATCTCCTCTTTTAGGAGTAGGTGTAATTTCGTCTACTTTTGTTTCGTATTTGTACCAATATCCCTTGTTTGAAGCGATGTATGATTTTAAAGAATCGTTTTTAATAATTTCAGCAATTAAATCTTCTTCGTCAGCGATTAATATTTTGTTTCGCTCAATTGATTCTTTTATGAAAGTTCCTGAAGTGTGAGAAATAGGTTTTCTAGCTTGTTGTTGTTGCGAACAACTGGCTAAGAAAATCATTGCTCCAAAAAGGAATAGGTTTTGAATTCTCATAATTATTTTTTTACTTCTGCTAAAATAGCAATAAATTGTTGTATGGTTTCTTCTAAAGATGAAAAAGATTTTCCTCCAGCCGCATTGATATGACCGCCACCATTAAAGTGATTTCGAGCGAATTGATTTACATCGAAATCGCCTTGAGAGCGGAATGATATTTTAATAATTCCTTCTTCTTTGTTTTCGATGAAAATGGCTGTAAAATCAATTCCTTTTATGCTTAAACCGTAGTTTACGATTCCTTCTGTATCTCCTTTTTGATGCCCAAATTCGTTTAACTCGTCTTGTGTTAAAGTAATGTAAGTTGTTTTGTATTCAGGAAGCATTTTCAAATTCTGAAGTGCTTTTCCTAATAACAACAAACGATTGTATGATGAATTATCGAAAAGTAAATTATGAATTTCACTATTGTTGATGCCTTTTTCAATTAAATTGGCAACACATTTGTGAGTAGCACTGGTAGTTTTTGGAAAACGGAAACTTCCAGAATCAGTAACAATTCCAGTATATAAACATGTTGCAACTGTTTTGTTGATTAGATTATCTAAGCCTAATTGATGAATAAAATCATACACCATTTCACAGGTAGAACCATAAGCGGTGTCTGAAAAAGTATACGTAGCGTAACCATCTGGTGCTTGATGATGATCAATCATAACGCTAGGAACGGTTAGTGTTTTTAATACATTTTCCATTTGTTCACCGGTTCTGTGAAGAGCATTAAAATCTAACGTAAAAAGTAATTCTGTCTTTTCTAAAATAGATTTACAAGTATCAAAACTACGTTCAAAAATGATGACTTTTTCACTTTCGGGTAACCAAGCTAAGAAATCGGGAAATTCGTTGGGAGCCATTACAATTACTTCATGTTGTAATTGTTTTAATGTGTGATATAAGCCCAAAGTTGAACCCATAGCATCTCCATCTGGATTTCTATGTGGCACAATTGTAATTTTTTTTGGTGTAGCTAAAAGTAATTTTATAGCTTCAATTTCGTGTATTTGCATCATACTGCGAATATATTATTTTGT
>CAZCIV010000197.1:0-5385 GCA_964498595.1 uncultured Flavobacterium sp. | reverse complement strand
ATTTTAACGATTTCGATCCAATGCTTTCACAAAAGTATTCGGAATTAAATCAAGAAATTTACACTATCAACATTCAACCAGAACCTATTTTAGAAATTGATGATATTGATGCATATAATCAAAAAGAAGGTTTGGCTTTAAGTCCTGAAGAAGTTGAATACTTACATAATTTATCAAACAAAATTGGAAGAAAATTAACGGATTCTGAAATCTTTGCTTTCTCGCAAGCGAATTCAGAACACTGCCGTCATAAAATTTTCAACGGAACGTTTGTTATTGATGGAGAAGAAAAACCAACATCCTTATTCAAATTAATCAAGAAAACATCGGAGACGCATCCAAACGAAATTGTTTCGGCTTATAAAGATAACGTAGCTTTTGTAAAAGGACCTAAAGCAACACAATTTGCTCCTAAAAGCGCTGACAAACCTGATTTTTACCAAGAAAAAGAGTTTGACTCGGTTTTATCATTAAAAGCGGAAACACATAACTTCCCTACTACGGTTGAGCCTTTCAATGGTGCTGCAACAGGTTCAGGTGGTGAAATTCGTGACCGTTTAGCAGGTGGACAAGGTTCGTTACCATTAGCAGGTACTGCCGTTTACATGACGTCTTATTCTCGTTTAGAAGAAACACGTCCATGGGAAAACGGAATGGCAGAAAGACCTTGGTTGTACCAAACGCCAATGGACATTTTGATTAAAGCTTCAAATGGAGCTTCTGATTTTGGAAATAAATTCGGGCAACCGTTGATTACAGGTTCTGTTTTAACTTTCGAACATGAAGAAGAAGCTCGCAAATTAGGTTTCGATAAAGTAATCATGTTAGCTGGTGGTGTTGGTTACGGAAAATTAGATCAAGCCATTAAACACGAACCTAAAGAAGGCGATAAAATCGTTATTTTAGGTGGTGAAAATTATAGAATCGGTATGGGTGGAGCTGCGGTTTCATCTGCAGATACAGGTGCTTTTGGTTCTGGAATTGAATTAAATGCAATTCAACGTTCGAATCCTGAAATGCAAAAACGTGCCGCTAATGCTATTCGTGGTTTAGTAGAAAGTGATAACAATCCAATTGTTTCTATTCACGATCACGGTGCTGGTGGACACTTAAACTGTTTATCAGAATTAGTGGAAGCTACTGGAGGGTTAATCGATTTAGATAAATTACCTGTTGGCGACCCAACGCTTTCAGCTAAAGAAATTATTGGTAACGAATCGCAAGAAAGAATGGGATTGGTTATCGGTGAAAAAGACATCGATACCTTACAAAGAATAGCTGAAAGAGAGCGTTCTCCAATGTATACTGTTGGTGATGTTACTAACGACCATAGATTTACATTTGAATCGAAAACCACAGGTGCAAAACCTATGGATTATGCTTTAGAAGATTTCTTCGGAAGTTCTCCTAAAACCATTATGAACGACAAAAAAGTAGCTCGTAATTATGCAAATCCTGATTATTCGATTTCAGAAATTCCAAATTACTTAAACCAAGTTTTACAATTAGAAGCGGTAGCTTGTAAAGATTGGTTAACGAATAAAGTTGACCGTTGTGTTGGTGGTCGCGTTGCTAAACAACAATGTGCTGGTCCATTACAATTACCTTTAAATAACGTAGGTGTAATGGCACTAGACTTCAAAGGAAAAGAAGGAATTGCCACTACTATTGGACACTCACCTGTTTCAGCTATTGTTGATCCAGTTGCGGGTTCTAAAAATTCTATTGGTGAAGCTTTATCTAACTTAGTTTGGGCGCCATTAAAAGATGGTTTACAATCAGTTTCGTTATCAGCAAACTGGATGTGGCCATGTAAAAACGAAGGAGAAGATGCTCGTTTATACGATGCAGTTCAAGGTTGTTCGGAATTTGCAATTGAATTAGGAATTAATATTCCAACAGGAAAAGATTCATTATCAATGAAACAAAAATATCCAAATGATGAAGTAATTGCACCTGGAACGGTTATTATTTCTGCTATTGGAAATTGTTCAAATATTACTAAAGTAGTTGAGCCTGTTTTAAAAAGAAATGGTGGCAACATTTACTACTTAAACTTATCACAAGATTCTTTCAAATTAGGTGGAAGTTCATTCTATCAAATTTTAAATAAAGTTGGTTCGGAAGTTCCAACGATTAAAAATGCAGATTATTTCAAAAAAGCATTCAACACGTTACAAGATTTAATCAAAGAAAGAAAAATTAAGGCTGGACACGATATTGGAAGTGGTGGTTTAATCACAACTTTATTAGAAATGTCATTTGCTGAAGTTGGTGTTGGTGCTAATTATGATTTATCTGTTTTAGGTGAATCTGATTCCGCAAAAGCTTTATTTAATGAAAATATTGCAGTTGTTTTCCAAGCGGATGCTGAAGTAGAAGCTACTTTTAAAGCAAACGGACTTGAAATTTTCAATATTGGTTCTGTTGTAGAAGGTGATTTTGTATTTATCAAAAATGGAAATGATAACTTCAATTTCTCGGTTACTGAAACTAGAGATACTTGGTACAAAACATCGTATTTATTAGATACAAAACAATCTCGAAATGGTATGGCAGAAGCGCGTTATGCGAACTATAAAAACCAACCATTAGAATTTACATTCCCTAAAGATTTTACAGGTACTAAACCTGTCATTTCGAGCGGAGTCGAGAAACCAAAAGCAGCTATTATTCGTGAAAAAGGAAGTAACTCGGAACGCGAAATGGCAAATGCTATGTATTTAGCCGGATTTGATGTAAAAGACGTTCACATGACGGATTTAATTTCAGGTCGTGAAACATTAGAAGATATTCAATTCATTGGAGCTGTTGGTGGATTCTCAAACTCTGACGTTTTAGGTTCTGCTAAAGGTTGGGCTGGAGCTTTCTTATACAACGAAAAAGCCAATACAGCTTTGAAAAACTTCTTCAAAAGAGAAGATACACTTTCTGTTGGAATTTGTAATGGATGTCAGTTATTAATGGAATTAGAATTGATTAATCCAGAGCATGAAGTGCACGGAAAAATGCATCATAATACTTCAAACAAACACGAAAGTGGTTTTACTTCAGTAAAAATTCAGAAAAACAACTCAGTTATGTTGTCTTCATTAGAAGGATTAACATTAGGCGTTTGGATTTCACACGGAGAAGGTAAATTCAAATTGCCTTATGCTGAAGATAAATACAACATTGTAGCAAAATATGCTTACGAAGGCTATCCTGCAAATCCTAATGGTTCAGATTTTAATACGGCTATGATGTGTGATGCAACAGGAAGACATTTAGTTATGATGCCGCATATTGAACGTTCAACTTTCCCTTGGAACTGGGCACATTATCCAGAAAGAGGTCAAAAAGACGAAGTTTCTCCATGGTTAGAAGCATTTGTAAATGCTAGAAAATGGATTGAAAATCAAAAATAAAATTAATAAAATTTTATAAAAAAGCATCTTCAATAAGATGCTTTTTTTGTACTATTGTGTCAAAATAAAAGAATATGTGGTTTGTTATTTTAAGTGTAATTTGTAGTGTATCGGTCGGTATTTTTTTAAAAGTAGCCAAAAGATATAATTTAAATATTTTTCAATTGATTACATTTAATTATTTATCGGCTTTACTCCTAACCTATTTTACATACCAACCTGAATTATCATTTGAAGAAAAAACAATTCCTTACTCACTCTTTTTTGGATTAGGAATAATATTGCCAATTGTTTTTTTTATTCAAGCAAAATCTATTAAAAAAGTTGGAATCGTAAAAACGGATATAGCCCAACGGTTATCATTATTCATTCCATTAACCGCTTCCTATTTGATATTTAATGAAACTTTTAGTCAATTAAAAATTATTGGTTTTATTGTTGGATTTTCAGCGATATTCTTCACATTAAATAAAAAGCCAGATAAAAACTCTTCAAATTGGACACTTCCATTATTAGTTTTATTGGGATTTGGAACAGTAGATATTCTATTTAAAAAGATTGCTGTAATTAAGGATTATAATTTTACAACATCGCTTTTTATAATTTTTTGTGTATCGTTTATAATTTCGATTTTGTATTTAACATTTAAAGCAATAAAACAAAAAGAGAAAATAGAATTAAAAAGTTCTTTTCTTGGATTAATATTAGGTTTATTAAATTTTGGAAATATTTTATTTTATCTAAAAGCACACAAAGCTTTATCTGAGAATCCATCAACAGTTTTTGCTGGAATGAATATGGGTGTCATTATACTTGGCAGTTTAGCTGGAATATTTATTTTTAAAGAAAAAATAACAAAATGGAATTATTTTGGAATTTCTTTAGCTTTAATTTCAATAATCATCATAACATATTCTCAATTAGCAAAAAATTAGTAGGCAAGCATAGTATTTTTATTTTACCAAAATACTAACCAATAGATTATCAATTATTTAAAAAATTGCTTAATTAATTTTATTTTTATAATTTGCATAAAATAATAATTGCGAATTATGAACAATATTACACGCTTATTTGAATTCCCATATCATCAATTAGAAAACTATAACTTAAAAGATGCTTTAGTTACTAAATATGGGGATAATTGGGTAAAAACTTCCACTCAGGAATATTTAGATAAAGCCAACGCTATTTCAAGAGGTTTACTTAGATTAGGAGTAAATAAAAATGATAAAATTGCTATCATTTCTTCTAATAATAGAACAGAATGGCACATCACAGATATAGGTGTTTTACAGACTGGAGCGCAAACCGTTCCAATGTATCCCACTATTTCGGCTGAGGATTATGAATACATATTAAATCACTCTGAATCTCAATATGTTTTTGTTTCCGATATTGAAGTTTATCAAAAATTACAAAGTATAAAAGCAAACGTTCCTTTATTAAAAGACGTTTTCTCTTACAATGATATTGCCGGATGCAAAAGTTGGAAAGAAATTTTAGAATTAGGAGCAGATAATTCTAATCAGGATGTTGTTGAAGACAGAAAGAATAATGTAAATACAACCGATTTAGCAACAATTATCTATACTTCTGGTACTACAGGAAGACCAAAAGGTGTTATGTTAAGTCATCAAAATATTGTTTCCGATGTATTAATGAGTGCTCCAAGAGTACCTTTGAGAGCTGGAGATACAAGAGCGTTAAGTTTCTTACCTATTTGTCACATCTTTGAAAGAATGTTGACCTATTTGTACCAATATTATGGTATTTCAATATACTTCGCTGAAAGCATTGAGAAAATTTCAGACAACTTAAAAGAAGTAAAACCACATGTAATGTCGGTTGTACCAAGATTATTAGAAAAAGTATACGACAAAATCTATGCAAAAGGAGCCGATTTAACTGGAATCAAAAAAGCGCTTTTCTTCTGGGCATTAAATTTAGGAATGGAATACAAACCTTATAAACAAAA
>CAZCIV010000196.1:0-5428 GCA_964498595.1 uncultured Flavobacterium sp. | reverse complement strand
AATTTCTATGTGGAATTCGACAAGCAATACAAAAAAGAAATTTCAGAATTAATCGCTCAAGGTAAAACCGAAGACGAAGCAAAAAAACTAGCGCCATCTATTTTAGAAGCACAACAAATGCTTTTAGATTGGGAAAATGGAAAACCTGAAGTTATCGAACTTTGGAAAACCATGAACCAATGGGTGTATGATGGTTTTGCGCAAACCTATAAAAATCTTGGCGTTGATTTTGATAGCTATTATTATGAATCCAACACGTATTTACTTGGAAAAGAAGTAGTGCAATTTGGTTTAGAAAAAGGCATTTTCGAGAAAGACCCAGATGGTTCGGTTTGGATTGATTTAACGGCAGATGGATTAGATAGAAAAATCGTGCTTCGTTCTGATGGAACAGCGGTTTACATGACGCAAGATATTGGAACCGCAATCCAACGTGTGAAAGATTTTCCAGATGTTGGGGGAATGGTTTACACCGTTGGAAACGAGCAAGATTATCACTTCAAAGTGTTATTCTTAATCTTGAAAAAGTTAGGATTTGATTGGGCGGATAGCTTATATCATTTATCGTACGGAATGGTAGAATTACCTTCAGGAAAAATGAAATCACGTGAAGGGACAGTTGTAGATGCTGATGATTTAATGGCAGAAATGACTACGACAGCGCAAACTATTTCAGAAGAATTAGGAAAATTAGATGGCTATTCTGAAGAGGAAAAAGCGGTTTTATTCAAAACAATCGGTTTAGGAGCATTGAAATATTATATGTTGAAAGTTGATCCTAAAAAACAAATGATGTTTAATCCAGAAGAATCGGTTGATTTTGCAGGAAATACGGGACCATTTATTCAGTATACTTATGCTCGTATTCAATCGATTTTAAGAAAAGCTGATTTTGACTTCGAAAATGTTGTCATATCGAGCGAAGTCGAGATGCATGAAAAAGAGAAAGAATTAATCAAACAAATACAATTATTCCCTGAAGTAATTCAAAACGCGGCAGAGAATCATAGTCCGGCTTTGATTGCGAATTATACATATGATTTGGTAAAAGAATTCAACTCGTTCTATCAACAAGTTTCGATTTTAGGAGAAGAAAATCACGATAAAAAAGTGTTTCGAGTACAATTATCAAAATCAGTGGGAAACACGATAAAAAATGCATTTCAGTTATTAGGAATTGAAGTTCCTGAAAGAATGTAATAAGAGTATTGAGTTTGAAGTTACCCTTGATTTTTGAATTTGTACTTGAAATTGAAATTGAATAAATGAACACATCAAAATATTTTTTTCAAACCTTAGTCGTGGTAATCGTTTCTGGATTGTCTTTTTTGGCATTCAAAACGTTTTTGCCTAAGAAATTATTTGCCGAAAGTAAATTAGATTCCAAAAATGTAGTAGTCGATAGTTTGCTTTTGGAAGCTATTGCCGAAGACGAAGGTGCAATCGTCGAAGATTCAATGGCTAAAACCATTATCGATTATAAAGTTGTGAATGGAATAAAATTTCCACCAGAAACATTCGAAGAATATACTGGAAATCAATACTTAGCGACATTTTTTGAGAAACTGTTTCAATTGGAAACTAAAAAAGAAGGTAATGTTCGTATTGCCTATTTTGGTGATTCGATGACAGATGGTGACTTAATTGTAAAAGATTTTAGAACCTATTTGCAAGAAAAATTCGGAGGACAAGGCGTTGGATTTGTGAATATTACATCCGAATCAGCTGCTTCTAGAAGTTCGATTACACATGAATTTTCAGGCAATTGGAAAACGCAATCGTATTTAAAAGTAAAACGTCCGTCAAATCCATTTGGAGTAAATGGTCATGTGTTTTATGCGAATGATACAGCAAATGTAGCTTGGGTAAAATATAAAGCGAATAAAACAAGATTTGCCTCTGAATTACCTCGTCCAACCTTATTCTACGGACGTTCGTCTAATAAAGACGGGAAAATAAAATATGTTATTGGTACCGATACCATTTCAAAAAAATTAACTCCAAATGCTTTAGTAAATACAGTTGTACTTTCTGAAAGCAATTTGAAAAGCATCAAAGTGAATTTCAAAAAAGCCGATTCTATTCCAATTTACGGATTTAATTTTGATGACGGAAAAGGCGTTCACGTAGATAATTTCTCGAATAGAGGAAACTCAGGATTGCCAATAGGTAGTTTTGATGTTGCTACTATGCGTGCGTTTCATTCGAAATTAGATTACGATTTAATCGTTTTGCAATATGGTGCTAACGTGTTGAATTACGGTTCGTTGAATTATTCTTGGTACGAAAAACGAATGGCAAAAGTGGTAGCGCATTTGAAAGAGTGTTTCCCAGGAGTTGCAATTTTAATTGTCTCAACGGCTGATAAATCTACTAAATACGATTTAGAAATGAAAACCGATTCTGCTGTTGTTCCATTGAATACAGCTCAAAAGCGTTATGCTATTAAATCAGAATCGAGTTTTGTAAACATGTATACCTTAATGGGTGGTGATGGTTCTATGATTCAATGGGTAGAACAAGAGCCAGCAAGAGCCAATAAAGATTACACGCATTTCAATCACAGAGGCGCAAAAGAAGCGGCTAATTTAATTTTTACCCAATTAAATAAAGGCTATGAAATGTATAAAGAATTGAGAAAAAAGCGTAAAAAACCTGCTGCGCCAGTGAAAAAAGATAGTGTAATCACCAATAAAGATTCGGTATATGAAGAATAGATTTTTGATGCTTTTGTTGGGATTTTCATTTTTCGGATTTTCTCAAGATACTTTATTAGTGCCTATAGATTCTGTTGAAGTAGATGTTCCCGTTATCGATTCCATCGAAGTTACCTTCACCGGAAACGACATTCACAATCCGAATGCACTTTTGGTATTTTATGAAAAAATGTACCAATTAGAGCAAAGTAAATCGGGTAAGATTAACATTGTTCACATTGGCGATTCACATATTCAAGCCGATTTGTTTACTGCAAAAATCCGTACTCAGTTTCAAAAAGTGTATGGGAATGGTGGCTTTGGATTTACTTTTCCGTATAGCGTAGCTAAAACCAATAACAGCGCTCCGATTCGTTATTCCGCTTCAGGAAATTTTCAAAGTTTTAGAAATTTATATGCTGATGCTAATCGTCCTGTTGGCTTGAGTGGTTTTTCTATGGAAACGACTTCAAAAGATTTTGCGATTCAATTGCATATAAAAGATGCCCAATATTATTTTACAAAATTGAAAGTCATTACGCCTCAAAATGTGAATTTGTTTGATGTTTCAGTATCTAATAAAAGTATTGTTATTGAACGAAAAGTTCCGAAAAAAATTACTCACAAAGTAAAACCTGGTGAAGTTTTAGGAGGAATTGCCGATAAATACAACGTTTCTTTAAAAGCTTTGAAAAAAGCAAACGGCTTAAAAAGTGATATGATTCGTGATGGGAAAGTGTTGACGATTCCAACGAAAGGAACACAATCGAAAACTACAACGAAAACGGAATATGTTCCTATCGAATTACAACCTTCGTTATTCTCAAACGATTATATTTCGGAAACGCCTTTAGATAAAATTGCGATTGTTCCCAATCAAGAAATTGAAGATTTTGCTTTGAATGGATTGGTTTTAGAAAATAATAATTCGGGTGTGATTTATCATAGTATTGGTGTTAATGGTGCGAAAGCTTCTGATTACAATAAATTCCGATTGTTTAATGAGCAATTGCCAGTATTGAATCCAGATTTAGTGATTATTTCTTTGGGAACGAATGAGAGTTTTGATAAACAATCGGGCGAACAATATTTTGCAAATTTGGACCAAATGATTCAGGGAATTAAAGAGAAAAATCCGCAAGCTTGTGTTTTGGTAATGACTTCGCCGCCTTCGGTTTTACATCGAAAATATAAAAACACTTTCATTGAAAAATATGCAGAACTCATCGAAGACAATGCGCATGTGAAAAATTATGCCGTTTGGAATCTTTTGGATGTTTTTGGTGGGAATAAATCTATAAAACGCAATGCAGCAAAAGGCTATATGGCCAAAGATAAAGTGCATTATTCAAAAGCAGGATACGAAAAACAAGGCGAATTATTTTTTGAAGCCTTTTTACAATCATACGAATTATTTAAATCGACAAAGCAGTAGTGAAAGCACTTTTTAGCATACAAAATTGGTTTCTTGAAAATGTAGGGAATATCGATTTAGCCACCATTAAAAATTGGTTTTTATTCAATCCAAAACAGCCGTTATTATTTAATAGTGCCATTTTTTTAGGATTCTTTTTAGTATTCTATATTATTTATATTTTATCAAGAAAAACTCATTATTTCCGCATTACTTATGTGGTGTTATTTTCTTTGTTTTTCTATTACAAATCAAGCGGGATTTATTTTGGATTGTTAATTTTTTCCTCGGTAGTCGATTATGTTTTGTCGCGATTAATTTATGAAGAAGCCAAACAAGGGTATCGTAAATTTTACATGATATTGAGTTTGTTGATTAACCTTGGAATGTTGGCGTATTTCAAATACACGAATTTTTTCATCGATAATTACAATACACTTTTCAGTGGAAATATGAAGTTTGAAGATATTGTGCTTCCTGTTGGAATTTCATTTTATACTTTCCAAACGTTAAGTTACACGATTGATGTTTATCGAAGAGAATTAGAACCTACGAAAAGTTTCATGGATTTCTTGTTTTTCGTGTCGTTTTTCCCGCAATTAGTAGCCGGACCAATCGTTAGAGCAAGTGATTTCATTCCGCAGATTTATGAGAAATTAAAGTTAACAAAAGAAGATTTCAATCGTGCTTTATTCTTGATTATTGGAGGTTTATTAAAGAAAGCAGTAATTTCAGATTATATTTCATCCAACTTTGTTGACCGTGTTTTTGATGCACCAAATAGTTACACAGCATTTGAAAATTTAATGGCTTCGTATGGTTACGCCATCCAAATTTATTGCGACTTCTCAGGCTATTCCGATATTGCCATTGGATTAGCTTTATTGATGGGATTCTGGTTGCCAGATAACTTTAGAACGCCTTATCAATCGGGATCTATTACTGAGTTTTGGAGAAGATGGCATATTTCACTTTCGAGTTGGTTGCGAGATTACTTATACATTTCGTTGGGCGGAAACCGAAAAGGCAAAATCAGAACTTATTTCAACTTATTCATGACCATGTTGTTAGGAGGTTTATGGCACGGCGCTTCATGGAAATTCGTTGTTTGGGGTGTTTTACACGGATTGGCTTTAGTGGTAGAGAAATTCTTTGGTCAGTTTATTAAGTTGCCAAAAAATATATTCGTTAGAACTATCCAAGTTATTTTAACGTTCCACTTTGTAGTGTTTTGTTGGTTGTTTTTCAGAGCGAAAGATTTTGCAACGGCATTTCAAATTGCAGATAACATAACCAAATTAACTTTCAATCTTGAGCA
>CAZCIV010000195.1:0-5441 GCA_964498595.1 uncultured Flavobacterium sp. | reverse complement strand
AAATAAACTTTACCAAAAATAATGAAACGGAAAAATGATTCTAGATGTATTTAAAAACAGATTTAAAAAGTTTTTTCTGATAAATAAGACTTCAAAACTATTTTTATTGAATAATTCTAATTGAAATAAAGAAGTTGGATATAAAAAAGAAGGAATTTGCTTTCTAACAATTTCACTTGAACTCGAAAAATTTTGATTCGTTTTTAAAGAAACTGATTCTTTTTGAATCCCTTCTTGATTAAAATCAATCTTTCCTTGATTAAAATGGAGCGAAATTTCTTTAGTAGATTCTTTTTTTATTGGTTGAGAAACAGCCAAAGTATCATAACTATGTAACAACAGATAACCGAATACTAAAACGGTTAATGAAGTTATGATATAATGAGCGACTTTTTTCAATTGAATTATTTTTACAAATTTAAATAATAAATCAACTACTTAACTAATTTAGAAACAATTTCAGATACAGGTAAAATAGCTTTCGTGTATTCAATACTTGGACCCGCCACCCAAACGGTTTTATAAGTTACTTGGGTCGCAGCTTTTTCAGTAGCTTTCATTCCTATATAAAAACGAATCATTTTGACCCATTTTTTTAGACCCTTGTTTTTGTTTAGTAACGTTTCTAACCAAGTTTGCTTGGTTCCAACTTTTTGAACATAAGGCGTGTTGATTACTGTACAAGGTGTTCCTGAAATACGTTCTGTCATTACGATGTCTTTTGCACCATAATCTACACAAGCTTGTTTGTATTCTTGAGAAACACCTGCTTCAATAGAAGCTATAAACGGACTTCCTACTGAAACACCAACTGCTCCATAACTCAATATTTTATCTAAATCAGACTTATTCCCTACTCCACCAGCTGAAATTACAGGTAAGGATGTGTTCTCATTCAATTGTTTGATTAAAGATTCTGGATCAATGTTTCCTCTATGACCACCTGCTTGATTGTTTACTGCAATTAAAGCGTCGGCTCCTAAACTCTCTACTTTCTTTGCGAAGGCTAAATCAGTAACATCGCAAAAAACTTTAATTCCTACTTTGTGAGCCTCATTAATTGTTTCCTCTGGCGAACCCAAAGAAGTGATAATAAAATCCACTCCTTCTTCACATAAAACTCGCAATTGCTCTTTGTACTTTACATTCGATTTATTTACAATTAAATTAAATCCAAAACTTCCTCCTGAAACTTTAGCTGCTTTTAATTCATAAATTGCCGATTTTAATTCTTCCAAGGTTCTATAATTTAATGCTGGAATACAACCTGCTACACCACTTTTCATTCCTTCAATGACCATTTTGGTATTTGATACTAAAAACATTGGAGCCATAATAATTGGATGAGTTATTTGCAAAATCGAAATCAAAGATTGTTTTTTCATAAAAATTAAATTTAATATCAAAAATATAAAAAAAGAAAATATTATGCACGCATAATAAGTTAAATTCTAACAGATAAAACAAGAAAACGAATCTCAATGTTAAAATTCTTAATAAAAACATAAAAAATACGAAAAAAATCAGATTTCAAATATATTTGAAGAAACTAACAAAAAAATGAAAAACAAATTAACATTATTGAGTACTATTTTAGTACTATTTCTATTTTCTTGTAGCGCAACACAAAACAAGAAGAAAACCCCTAATGGTAATAAAACAGTAACTGTAGCTACAGATGCAAAAAAGCCAGAAGGTAAAAAAGAACCTAAACCTTATAAAAAAGTAATTGATTCTTCAGCTGTTACACAAAAAGGTTTAGTTGATGTTCACAAGATAGGCGACAAATATTTATTCGAAATCGCTGATTCTTTAATTGGTAAAGAAATCATGACGATAACTCGATATTCAAAAACACCTGCTGGTGGTGGTATATTTGGAGGTGAAGAAGTTAACAGACAAGTAATTAAGTTTGAAAAAGGATTAAACCACAACATTCTTGTACGCTCAGTAACTTATGTTATCACTACACCAGATGAAGATAAGCCGATTACAAAAGCAGTTAAAAACTCTAGTGCCGATCCAATTATTGGAAATTATGAAGTATTAGCATACAAAAAAGATGTAAGTGGAAAAGAAAATGTAGGTTATGTTATCGATATGACATCGGCTTTTGATTCAGATTTACAAACTTTTTCCTTAGGTTCTATAGACAAACAATTACTTAAAATTCAAGCTTTTCAAAAAGATAGATCATTTATTCAAAGCATTAAAAGTTTTCCTATAAATACCGAAATTAGAACGGTAAAAACATTTACAACTGTACCAAGACAAATCTCATTATCGCCTACACCAAGAATTGGTACCGATTTACCATCAGGTATTGATGCAGGAGTTTTAACATTTGAGTTTAACACTTCAATGATATTATTACCGCAAAAGCCCATGCGTAAAAGAGCTTTTGATAAGCGTGTTGGATATTTTGCTAACGACTATGATGTGTTTGAAGAAGATTCTCAAAAATCGGATAAAGAAATTTTTGCTGTTAGATGGAGATTAGAACCTAAAAATGCTGAAGATGCAGAAAAACAAAAAAGAGGAGAATTAATTGAGCCTAAAAAACCTATCGTATATTATTTAGATCCAGCTACTCCTGACAAATGGAAACCTTTTATCAAACAAGGTATTGATGACTGGCAAGAAGCATTTGAATTTGCTGGTTGGAAAAATGCAATTCGTGGTGAATATTGGCCAGAAAATAATCCTGAAATGAGTTTAGAGGATGCTCGTTTTTCAGTATTACGTTATTTTGCTGCCGACATTCAAAATGCTTATGGTCCTAATGTTCATGATCCTCGAACTGGAGAAATTATGGAAAGTCACATTGGATGGTACCATAATATTATGAGTTTATTACGTGATTGGTATTTAATCCAAACAGCAGCTGTTGATCCACAAGCTAGAAATATCAAATTTGATGATAAATTAATGGGCGAATTAATTCGATTTGTGGCTGCACATGAAGTGGGACACACTTTAGGTTTACGCCACAATATGGGGGCAAGTTTTGCAACTCCAGTTGAAATGTTAAGAGATCCTGAATTTCAAAAGAAAAACGGTCACACCTCTTCCATTATGGACTATGCTCGTTTTAACTACGTAGCACAACCAGAAGATGGTGTAAAAGATTTATTCCCAAGAATTGGAGATTATGATAAATGGGCTATCAAATGGGGTTATTCGTACTTCAAAGATGCTAAAGATGAAGATGCTGAAAAAGCATTGTTGAATGAAATGACTAAAGACGCATACAAAAATCGTCGCTTGTGGTTTGGAACCGAAACAAATCCATATGATCCACGTTATCAAACAGAAGACTTAGGAGATAATGCTATGAAAGCTTCTGAATATGGTATTAAAAACTTGAAAAGAATTTTACCTAACTTAATTGAATGGAGCAAAGAAGAAGGTGAAGATTATGATGAATTAAATGGTTTGTACAACTCGCTAACTGGTCAGTACAGACGTTATATGGGACATGTTACTAAAAACGTTGGTGGTATTTACGAAACTCCAAAAACATACGACATGCAAGGTGACAAATACGAAGTTGTTCCATCATCAATTCAAAATGAAGCTGTTGCTTTCTTAAATGAGCAATTATTTAAAACCCCAAAATGGTTATTAGATCAAAATATTTTATCTAAAATTAGACCAGAAAACGGCGTTGAAGTAATTAAGTCAATTCAAGACGGTACTTTATCAAGTTTATTGGCTGGAGATCGTTTGGTTCGATTATTAGAAACTTCTTCACAAAGCAAAGCAAATTATTCAGTTGATGAATTAATGAGCGATTTAAGAAAAGGTATTTTTTCTGAAGTAAGAACAAATGCACCAATTGATATTTACAGAAGAAATCTTCAAAAATTATATGTATCAAAATTAATTGAAACAATGTCAAGCGATAAAAACAATGTTGCTTTCTTCAATGGAAGAAGAATTGTTTTAGCGGATACCGATATCCCTTCAATTGCTCGTGGTCAATTAAATGAATTAAAAAATCAATTAAAATCAACTGCTGCAGCTTCTTCTGATCGATTGACTAAATTCCATTTAAATGATTTAGTTGCGAGAATTGAAAATGCTATGAAGCCAAAATAAAAATTGAATATTAAAAATAAAGGGGAAAGTTGTAAAGCTCTCCCCTTTTTAATTTTAATAATAAACAGAATTTATCTTTTCTTTTTTGTTCCTGAAGACTTCGGAGCACCTTTTATTTCATATTTACCTGTAGTTACATTGTAAACATAAATGCTGTTTTGAGTTTTCGTTTTTAGAGCAAAACTTCCATCAGCGTTCAACACAAATTCAAAACCTTCATTTCTATTTTTTTCAACATCATGAGAAGCGGTTTTGTTAGCATCTAAAAAAACCGTTTCCTTAATATGACTCGACTTTTGAGTATTTCCTAACAAAAGCGTTTTTGATTCAATATCCCAAAGTTGATCTTCTGTAACATTACCATTTTCTTTTTTTAGTTTGGTATCAATTTTAATTTCTTCTTGCCAGTTTACATGATAAAACTTTTTTCCTTGCGTTGAAAAACTTTTTACAACAAAACCAGTTGGTTTAAAATCCGTTTTTTCAAGTTTTTTTACTTCTAGTGTATCTACTTTATCTTCATTTTTGACAAAAAGAACTACTCGCTTTCCTGTTTTTTCTGAAATTATTTCGGCTGATATATTATCAACTTTGGTTAAAACAACATTTTTTGGAGTAGGTTTTCCTTTGCTTTTTTGAGCAAATCCTAAGGATGTAATTAATAATAGAAGAAAGAAAGTTAGCTTTTTCATAATGTAGGATGTTTAATTAAGTTCCTAATATACAAAAAAATAGATACCTTTCATTTTAAAACAAAAAACCGAATCTTTTCTGATTCGGTTTTTAAATTTATTAATAAATCGTAAATTACTTCACTTCTTCGAAATCTACATCTTGAGTTTGATCTCCTGAAGCATTTGCTTGTGGTTCTGCTTGAGCTGCACCACCTTCAGCTTGTGCTTTGTACATTTCTTCTGAAGCATTTTTCCAAGCTTCGTTTATTTTATCTAAAGCTGGAGTAATTGTTGCAACATCTTTAGTTTCGTAAGCCGCTTTTAATTCATTTAAGGCGCTTTCGATAGCCCCTTTATTTGCTTCTGATAATTTATCTCCAAACTCACCTAATTGTTTTTCTGTTTGGAAAATCATCGAATCAGCTTCGTTTAATTTATCCGCTTTTTCTTTTGCTAAACGGTCTGCTTCAGCATTCATTTCAGCATCTTTTTTCATTTTTTCAATTTCTTCTGGAGTTAATCCTGAAGAAGCTTCGATACGAATATCATGAGATTTTCCTGTTCCCTTATCTGTAGCAGAAACTTTGATAATACCATTCGCATCAATATCAAAAGTTACTTCAATTTGAGGAACTCCTCTTGGTGCTGGCGGAATACCATCTAAGT
>CAZCIV010000194.1:0-5450 GCA_964498595.1 uncultured Flavobacterium sp. | reverse complement strand
ATCTGTCAACTTCGTTAAAATCTATTTTTTCAAAAGTAGGGTTTTTGGTGTTTGGCTAACCGTGAGGGGTGGCCAAGTATATGCAAAGTAGGCGATTGCGGGCTCAAAACTTTTCAACCATTCGGATTTTGAAGTAGTTTACAATCATACAAATAACAAGACTTTGGTGTATTTTGTATAAATATTGTTTCAGGCTGACTTTCATTAATTTCTGCTAAAAATTACATTTTCCAATTCTGTAAATATTGACATGTCAGGTGTTATAATTTTAGATAATTCCAATTTAAATATCTCCTGATTTATGCTTGTTACAATACTACAAAAATTCTTAATTCTCCCTGTTGAGTCCTTTAAATTCTGATTTACAGCATCAGTTACATAACCATCATAATCTGTTTCATTAAAAGCAAGTCCATTTACACTACAATACTTTTGAAGAACCTCTTTGTCAAATAGATAGTTTTCTATCTCCCAACGATTAAGAACACGATGGTTTTGAGGATTATTTTTCAAATATAACTGTCTATCAGCCTCAGTATTGGATTTTCCAGAAGACAAATCTCTATCCTTTAGAACTAGGATTTCAATTTCTGTTAATACTTTGGATAATATAGATAATGCAATTTCGCTTCTTTGGTCTAACTCCGTATTGCCTCCACTTGACACAAAAAGTGTATCTGTGTGTATATTAGAAAAAATATTATTAAAAACTTTGGCGTCAAAACCATTTTCTTGACCATTAGCACCAGGTCTATCTTTTCCCTCACAGTAAATTATTCTTTTTGGACTGATTAAATTTGTTAAATCATCTAATGCTGTTGAAAATATACTTTTCCAGTTAGAACGATTTTTAAAGATTGGCTTCAAAATAATAGGTTCTGAAGCCCAATTAACACCTTGCTTAAATTCAATTATTTGACTTTCTGAATTCAATTCTTCTTGTAAGGCTCTGAGAAATCCAATGCTATGAGTTGCAATCCAAATTTGACAATTTTCAGGTACTAACTTGTTAATCTCAAGAAGAAGCTTTTTTTGTATTGAGGTATTAATGTGAAGTTCGGGTTCATCGATTAGATAAATACTTTCGTTATACTCTTCTTGGCGCAGATAAATATCCAGCAAAATGTCTACCACCTCCTTTTCTCCAGAGGATAGCACATTAAATTCAAATGTTTTAGGATGGTCTGCTTTAATGAAAAATATAGTTCCTTGATTTGCTTCAATATTGCCTAAGTTGTCAATTTGTAAATCAAGACAATTTGCTAAAGAAGAATTTAAATCTCCAATTATCTTTGCTTTAGCTTCAGTAGGTTTACAATCAGTTTCGTGCAAATAGTTATTATACTTTACCTGCAACCTTCTGTAGTTCTCCTCCATTTTATCGTCTAAATCAATTGTTGCAGAAGCACCATAAGCATTTAGCCGAAGCTCCTGTAATGCTTGAGAATGAGTTACTTTTAGATTACTATTGTATCTATATGGACTTCTGAATGAAAATATAGTTTTTTCTCTTCCTTGTCTTTGTTCCAATACATTCTGAAAATTGCCGATATCAAAATCAATGATAACATTATGATAATTGTAACTTGGCGTTTGGGTTAGAGAATGAAAAGTATGGTCTTTCCATCCTTTATTCCCCAAATGTCCATGAGAATAGGTTCTATATAACATTCCATCTAGCACACTGCTTTTCCCACAACCATTAGGCCCAATTAGTGCAATTATCCGTTTAGGATCTTCTCCTAGGTCAATAGTCAAATCATGGAATCTTTTATATCCGTTTTTTAATTGAAGCTTCTTTATTTTCATATTAGTTTATTCAATTGTGATTCGTTCTCGATGCTTGTCCCTAAAGGACTCGGCTATGCGTAGTGCTTGGTTTCGAAGCTCTTACCTATCAATCCGTTGCTATGTTTATTAAATATACTCATGTTTAATTTACCATTTCACCCGTCATTACTTTTGACCGCGTGTTGGCATTTCGTTTTTTATATTTCTAAATATCAAAGGCAGTTCAAATTTCATATTTTCTATTGTTGTACTACTGTTTGTTCTTTCAAATACTCCAATATGCAACATGTAATTACAAAAATGATATAATTCATCATCACTTGTAAATCCTAAAAAACTTTTCAATTCCTTTGCTCTAAATGAGTACCTATTTCCAATTTTCTCCATAAAAAGCTCCATCTTTCTTTCGAAATCAGGATTTAATTTAGAGAAGTTTACAAAAATTTCCTTCTTAAAAGCAGAATAGGCTTGTTCAAAAAATCCTTCGTTTATTAATTCAAATCGATTCTGTTCATTAAGTTTGATTGGCATTTGGTCTGAGTTTCGCAGATAATAATCAGTTGTAACAGATATCAATTTTTCAAGAAATAGTAATATTAAGCGAGGAATTGAATTTTTTGTGCCTAAATTAAAATTATTGGCAAAGAATTCAATTAATGATAATGTCTCAACTTTACCTTCTTGATTTCTAAAGCAAACATGGTCGGGCAACAAGGTTGCTATAAGTTGCTTGTTAATATCATCATCTAGATTTGTTTTTCTTGGAAACTTTTGTTTGAATTCAACTGGATTAAATTTTTTCAAAAAACGTTTTTCGATTCTACCCCAAAATGAGAGCTCTCTTTTTTGATGATTATCCAATGAAGTATCAATTTCCAAGCTTACGGTATCAACAACAACCTTTAATGAAGTTATTTTAAATACATGTTTGTAATTGGAATAAATCCTTTTAGCTATAAATTCTCTAATATTTTCAGCAGACCAAGATAAATCAATCTTTTTGGAAATAACTTTATCATAACCTCCAATATTTTCAAAAGATAATTGTTTAAACAAATCATCCCTAAGGAAAAATTTAATCTCAATGTTCGTTAGAGTCTCGTATTCTCTTTCAACAGAAATAAGCGCTTGTAATAATTTTAATTGGATTTCAGCAATTGATTGACTAACAAACTCGTCTAGTCTATCTATTAGTATGATAACGTTTAATTCATTATTTATTAAAAAAGTGTTTATTTCATTTTTATATTTATCCAAATCAATTTCAAGTTTTTCAACAGAACTTTCTTTTATCTCTTTGGCTTGAACAACTGGTTCGCTTGTGTAATAAAAATCCGGTAATATACTTGTTGGCGTATCGTATAACTTTACCCCAAGCGTTCTCTTATTCTTCAGAAAACTTTCAAGACCATTACCACTGAATATATTATCTAATAAACCTTTGGCCTCCCTTAATACAGGTGTTAATTGTAAATGAGTAAATTGAACTTTTTGCATTATTTTAAAAAAAATAAAAAGTTCCCAAACTACTTGATATTTAAAATTATCATCTTGTGTATCTGTGCTTACGAGGTTTAGAACTTTGTCTTTTATAATTCTATATTGAAAATTATCAGCTATAGGAATTAATAAGTTAGTAAATCCATTTTTAGCATTAAATTTCAGCTTTTCTTCTTTAAGTAATCTAAATATTGCTGTTTTGCCTGTTCCTTTTTCTCCAAGAACAACATTCCTTTTTCCTCTAAGAAATTCAATAATGGCATTAGTTCTACATACATTATCAATTAATAAATCATCGTTATTTGCATCAACATCTCCAAAATTGAATTTTTGCAAATCTGCAAATGATATTTCTTTAGGTAAGTCTAAAATCATAAGATAACTATGTTAGTTTCTGGTTTTTAAAATAAATGCCAACTCCCTACTAATCGTCCCTATATCACGTATAATACGCCACCATATAGAGAACTATCCGCATGTGGCCGAGCCAATGCCTCTGTTTCCTTCTTGCCTTTCAATATCTTCATATCACATCAATTTAAAACCACATTCACAAAAACCACATTAGTGCTATCCGAAATTAACCATTAACCACTAACCATTAACCATTAACTATCAAAAATCACAAAAGAGCCATCCGAACACCTCGTCAGCGTCCATCACAGCTCTTCATTTTTTCTCTAACCTCTTAGCAATGCAGCGCTAGCAGCCGGCCGCACAAACAGGTGCTAAAGGTAAGAGAAAGTTTTTTATCAACGACAAGCAGGGGTGGAAATTTAGAATGAATCTACGTAATCGTGCCTGTGGGGGGTGTTCATCCAGCGGCCTGTGTGCAAGCCAAGCCTGCAAGCAGCCATCCGGTCAATGCGTGTGCGATGCAGTGGCGCTTTCTTTTGCAAATTCAATCTTTCCATCGGGGCACCGTCGTGTTCAATCATGGCCAACTGCGTGCCATCAGAAGGTGAGCCGGGCGGCGCGAGGAGGCGGAACGCATGTTTCGCAAGCGCAGCATCCAGGTCGTCCACCTCAAAAGCGAGGTGCGGCACACGCCTGATCAGGGCATCTACAGGGCTGTCGTCCTCAAACCGCATCCATTCAATGCCAAAGGGGCTGGTATCAAAACCCGAAACATACATCTTCTTTGCGGCAGGTATCTTTCGTTGGGCATCGGTGTGTCCACCGGAATTCCCAGGTGGTGATAGCGCCAGCCCCGGGCTGCAGTGGCCAGCGGAGGTTCATGGTCTTGCCTTTTCATCGTCATATATAATAAGGTGTTTCGTGCATGCAATCCGGACCGTCAGGAACCGACCCATCAAACCAACCGATTTATTACCCTGTATTTCAAGGGCCTTAAAACAACTTTCCTGATCCGCACCAAAGGGACGCCATCCACCATCATCCGCAAGCATGCAGACCGGATATCCCTTCCGCAAACGCGCTGAGGCATTACCCCAACGCGCAGACGTGTTCTCCAAGCTTGCTGACGCGTTTCCCCAACACGCTGACGCGTTCCGCAAACATGCCGAGGCATAACCCCAACGCGCTGACGCGTTCCGCAAACATGCTGACGCGTTTCCCTAACACGCTGACGCGTTCCGCAAACATGCCGAGGCATAACCCCAACGCGCTGACGCGTTCCGCAAGCATGCTGAGGCATTACCCCAACGCGCTGACTCGTTCCGCAAACATGCTGGGTCATTACCCCAACGCGCTGACGCGTTCCGCAAGCATGCTGGGGCAATACCCCAACACGCTGACGATCATCCCCAAAACGCGATCGCTTTTACATGCCTTCTTGCGACTTTGTGTGCTAAAATGATCTTCCGCCATTTTGCCATATCGCCAGACCGCAATTGGCACACAGGAATCAGGCCTTCCCGCGCTTTCCAAAACCAAAGTACTGGGTTTTACGGCCCTTTATCAATGATTCTGGCTTCGGCACAAAAATTTGTCACGCTTCCATCGAGGATTCTGGGTTCGGCACAAAAATTTGTCACTTTTCCATCAATGATTCTGGCTTCGGCACAAAAATTTGTCACTTTTCCATCGAGGATTCTGGGTTCGGCACAAAAATTTGTCACTCTTCCATCGAGGATTCTGGGTCCGGCACAAAAATTTGTCACTCTTCCATCGATGATTCTGGGTTCGGCACAAAAATT
>CAZCIV010000193.1:0-5482 GCA_964498595.1 uncultured Flavobacterium sp. | reverse complement strand
CTGCTTTTGATTTGTCACTTTCTACTTATCGTCCAGATTCTAAAATTTCAAAGATCAATACTGGAGATTCAACTGTTGTTGTAGATGAATTCTTTGCAGAAACGTTTCAACTTTCCAACCAAATTTATAAAGAAACAAATGGTTTGTTTGATCCCACAATTGGTGTTTTAGTGAACGCATACGGTTTTGGACCAAATAAAAAGCAAGAAAATCTGTCTCAAAAACAAATCGATAGTCTATTGCAATTTGTAGGTTTTGATAAAATTACTTTAAATTCAAACAAAACCATTTCCAAAAAGTACAACCAAACTTTTATCGATTTTAATGCAATTGCTCAAGGGTATTCCGTTGATGTTGTTGTAAATTATTTGAAATCGAAAGGAATTGAAAATGCCATTGTTGAAATTGGTGGCGAATTATTTGCTTTAGGTAAAAATACAATTGACAATAAGAATTGGGTGGTTGGAATTGATGATCCATTACAAAAACCAGAAGAACGCACTTTAATTGCCAAAGTTAATTTAGAAAACTTAGGAATGGCAACTTCAGGTAATTATCGTAAAGTGATGATTGATGAAAAAACCGGTAAGAAGTTTGTTCACATCATCAATCCAAAAACAGGATTAGCGCAAAAAAATAATGTATTAAGTGCAACCGTTTTATCAAAATCATCTGGTTTGTCTGATGGTTATGCTACGGCATTTATGTTAATGACTTTAGAAGAAAGTAAGTTGTTCTTACAAAAACATTCCGAATTATATGTGATGCTTTTATATGCTGATGAAGCCAATAAAATGCAGCAATTTACTACAGAAAACTTCAATTCTTTAATTATAGACTAATTCCAAATAAGTAAGTATTTGTTAAAATTGGTATAATATATTTTTGATTTTGTAGTTATAAAGATAATTTTATCCAAACAAAATCAAATTTTATGAAGAAATTTCAATTTTCAATTTCTTTATTGCTTTTAGTTCCAGCGTTTCTTTTTGCGCAGGATTTTAAGCTTGAAGATCCAATTCCGACTGATCCAAATGTGAAAATCGGAAAACTTTCAAACGGATTAACCTATTACATCCGTAAAAATGCAAAACCAGAAGATAAGGTTGATTTGCGATTAGTTGTTAATGCAGGTTCAATTCAAGAAACGGATGAACAGCAAGGTTTAGCGCACTTCATGGAGCACATGTGTTTCAATGGAACAAAACGATTTCCAAAAAATGAATTGGTAAATTATCTTCAAAGTATTGGAGTAAAATTCGGCCAACACTTAAATGCTTACACGAGTTTTGATGAAACGGTTTACTTTTTACCAATTCCCTCAGACGATAAAGAAAAAGTAGAAAAAGGATTTCAGATTTTGGAAGATTGGGCATTCAATACTACTTTAACCCCGGAAGAAATCGATAAAGAAAGAGGTGTTGTTTTAGAAGAATATCGCTTAGGTTTAGGTGCTGATAAAAGAATGATGGGACGTTTTATGCCAAAAATGATGTACAATTCGTTATACGCAAAACGTCTTCCTATTGGTCAAAAAGAAATTTTAGAAAACTTCACGTATGATAAATTAACGAGTTTTTATAAAGATTGGTATCGTCCAAATTTAATGGCAGTTATTGTTGTTGGAGATATCGATGTTGCCGAAATGGAGCAAAAAATTATCGCTCATTTTGGAAAATATAAAAACCCAAAGAAACAAAAAGAAAGAAAATTTTATGATGTTCCAAATCACAAAGAAACCTTTGTTGCTGTAGAATCTGATAAAGAAGCGGCTTTTGCACAAGTACAGCTTTTGTATAAAGATTACGAGGAACCAAAAGATATAAAAACCCTTCGCGATTTTAAAGAATACCTTGCAAAAGGACTTTTCTCTACGATGTTAAATAACCGTTTAGAAGAGTTGCAAAACAGTCCAAATCCGCCATTTAATTTTGGTTATTCTTATCATGGTGGCACTTGGGCAAGAACTAAGGAAGCATTTCAATCTTTTGCAATGGTAGCGCAAGACAAGCAATTAGAAGCTTTAAAAGTTTTAGTTACTGAGAATGAAAGAGTGAAGCAATTTGGTTTTACACAATCTGAATTGGATCGTGCTAAGGCAGAATTTTTATCACAAATTGAAAGACAATATAATGAAAGAGAAAAAAATGAATCAGAAAATTTTGTTTCTGAATATCAATCTCATTTCTTAGAGAAAGAACCAATTCCAAGTATTGAATGGACGTTTGATGTCTTTAAAAAGATGTTGCCAACTATATCTGTTGAAGATACTAATGGGTTAATTGCTAAATATTTAAAAGAAGATAATAGAGTAGTTATTTTAACTGGTCCAGAAAAAGAAGGATTGGTTAAACCAACGGAGCAAGAAGTTTTAAATTCATTAACTGTAAACAAAAATGAATTAACTGCTTATAAAGAAACAAAAGTTTCGGAAAGTTTATTAAGAAATCCGGTTAAAGAAGGAAGCGTAGTTTCAAAAGAGACAAATTCAAAATTAGGGACTACTACTTTAAAACTTTCAAACGGAGCCACAGTAGTTTACAAAAAAACCGATTTTAAAAACGACCAAGTTATGTTTGAAGCGGTAAGTTTTGGTGGTTCTAATTTGTTTTCAAATGATGAAATGAACAAAGTTTCATTAGCAATGAGTGGTTTATCGGAAGCTGGTTTTTCTGGTATGTCTAAAAATGATATCAATAAATTTATGACGGGAAAAATTGCCAGAGTCAATCCATACGTTTCTGGAATTTATGAAGGTTTAAATGGTTCTTCAACACCAAAAGATTTAGAATATTTATTCCAAATGACATACGCATATTTCACTGATTTGAATTTTGACAAAGAGGCTTTTACAGGATTTATTACAAAACAAAAAGGTTTTATGGCTAATATGATGTCACAACCTGCTACTTATTTTTCAAACGAGTTTTATTCTTATTTGAACAAAGAGAATCCAAGATACAAAGGATTTCCAAAAGAAGAGGATTTTGACAAAGCAGATTACGAATTAGCTTATAAAAAATACAAAGAGCGTTTTGCAAATGCAGCTGATTTTAATTTCTACTTTGTTGGAAATTTTGATGAAGCACAATTAGAAGCTTTTGCTGCGAAATATATTGCATCATTACCTGCAGATAAAAACACGAAAGAAACGGCTAAAGATTTAGGATACCGAATGCTTTCTGGTTCTCATAAAAAAGTGGTAAACAAAGGAAAAGATCCAAAAAGCACAGTGAACATCATGATTTATGGTGATACAAAATACGATGCTAAAGAAGCTTTTGCATTTAGAGCATTAGGTGAAGTATTAACCATTAAATTAGTAGAAGAACTAAGAGAAAATGAAAGTGGTGTATATGGAGTAGGAGCAAGAGGAAGCATGAATAAAGTACCTTACGGAAGTTATAATTTCTCAATTTCTTTCCCATGCGGACCAGAAAATGCTGAAAAACTT
This sequence comes from uncultured Flavobacterium sp., assembly GCA_964498595.1. GTDB lineage: Bacteria > Bacteroidota > Bacteroidia > Flavobacteriales > Flavobacteriaceae > Flavobacterium. The sequence goes on along the minus strand of CAZCIV010000193.1, from coordinate 2,028 downwards.
ACAGAATCTGCTTTAAGAGAATTAAACAAAATGGTTACAAATGGTCCAGAACAAAAAGATTTGGATAAATTCAAAGAATCTTCAAGATTAGAATACAAAGAAAGTTTAAAAGATAACCGCTACTGGATGTCAGTTTTAAAACGTCAATATACGGATGGTGTTAATCCAGAAGAAGTATTTGAATTTGAAGCTAAGTTGAATGCATTAACCGTTAAAGAACTTCAAGATGTGGCTAAGAAATATTTAGCTAAAGATAAAGTAATTGGTATGTTAATGCCAGAAGAATCTAAATAGTTATAAAAACTGAAAATCCCGCTATTGTAATGATTGCGGGATTTTTTTATTTATAACAAACCGGAATAATTTCTCCTTTTGCTAAACAATATTTTTCTACTAATTCGGGAGCTATTGTTCTGGTGTAGTCTACTTCATCTACTTTAAAACCAATGCTTCTTAGTTTATCAAAGTAATCTCTTCCATAAACCCTTACGTGATCGTATTGACCAAAAATTTTCGCTCTTTCTTTTGGATCAGTAATAGAATCATCTGTGAAAGTAGTCGCTCTTGATAAGTCTTGAGGGATTTGAAAGATTCCCATTCCGCCTGGTTTTAAAACGCGATATAATTCTTGCATCGCTTTAGTGTCATCTGGAATGTGTTCCAAAACGTGATTACACAAAATAATGTCATATGAATTATCTTCAAATGGTAAATTACATATATCTGCTTTTACATCGGCTAAAGGCGAAAACAAATCGGTAGTCGTGTAATCTAAATTCGATTGTTTTTTAAAACGTTTGTAAAATTCTTGTTCGGGTGCAAAGTGTAATACTTTTTTTGGAGCGGTAAAAAAATCGGTTTCATTTTGTAAATATAGCCACAACAAACGATGTCTTTCTAAAGAAAGCGTACTTGGTGACAACACGTTGTTTCGCTGTGTTCCATATCCGTAAGGTAAAAACATACGAAAGCTTTTTCCATCAATAGGATCCGTAAAACGATTTCCTTTCAATAAAAAAGCTAAAATCGGACGCACCACAATACTCAAACGAATCAATATCGGACGAGGAATGGTGTTAAGTATAAGTTTGAATAATTTTTTCATTACAGCACTAAAGGTTTTTGTCTCAATCCATCTTCTTCATTGCTAACAATTCCTAATGCTTCATAGATATAAGCAAAAGTGGATAACAATTCAGGTTTTCCGTCAACGATTGCTACATCGTGTTCAAAATGAGCACTTGGTTTTCCATCAGCAGTAGTAATTGTCCAACCGTCTTTATGTTGTTTAATGTTTTTTGTTCCCATGTTAATCATTGGTTCAATAGCAATCACCATTCCGTTGACTAATTTTTTTCCACGTCCACGTTTTCCGTAATTTGGAACTTCTGGATCTTCGTGCATTTTTCTTCCTAAACCATGTCCACATAATTCACGAACTACACCATATCCATGTTTTTCACAATATTGTTGAATAGCATATCCAATATCTTCAACTCGATTTCCTACTTTAGTTTCACGAATTCCAACGTAAAGCGATTCCTTAGTAACTTGTAATAATTTTTTGGTTTCAGGAGCTACTTCGCCAACCTCAAAAGTGTAGGCATGATCGCCATAAAAACCATTTTTTAACGCACCACAATCTACCGAAATAATATCGCCATCTTGTAATGGAATATTGTTAGGAATACCATGAACTACTTGAGTGTTTGGACTCATACATAAGGAGTTTGGGAAACCATACATGCCTAACAATGCAGGTTCGGCTCCATGCGAGCGAATAAAATCTTCTGCTAATTTGTCTAGATATAAAGTAGTTACGCCAGGCTTAATTTCTTTGGCAATCATTCCTAATGTTTTCGAAACAATCAAAGCACTTTCGCGCATTAATTCGATTTCTTCTGAGGTTTTAAGTACAATCATAATACAAAATTTCGTGGCAAAAGTACGAATTCGAGTTCAATTATAAGTACAATTTAATTGTCATCTAATAATTGGAATAACATTAATTTTAAATATGTAATAAAT
>CAZCIV010000192.1:2622-5508 GCA_964498595.1 uncultured Flavobacterium sp. | reverse complement strand
AAGAAGATTTGCAGCCAACCAATATTTTCAATCGCTTTTTGCTTTGGTTCGAACACCAACTGGAAGCATTTATTCAGTGGTATGGAAAACAATTGAGCTGGGTATTGAGTCATAAACTCATTTTTACGGGTTTTGTAATTTTATTATTGATTCTCACTGCCGGAATGATGAAACAGGGAATCATCGGAAAAGAAATGATGTCGACCGGCGACCAAGGGAAGTTTCGTTTGAATCTTGAATTTGACAAAACAATTACCGTTCAACAGAATAACATTGTTTCGCAACAGGTTGAGAATTACATTCTTCAACACGATGAAGTAGCCACCTTGTTTAGCAACATTGCCGGTCCGAGTACGGGAATTGGAAGTCTCGGAGTAGGTTCTGCCAATAAATCGGAATTTACCATTCAGTTAAAACCCGAAGAAGAGCGGAATATAAAAACCGAAGCTTTTATGAAATCACTCCGTAATGAGCTGGAATTGGAATTTTCGGGAATTAACTTTTCTATGGCATTTATAGGTTTGCTACCTAAATCGGCTCCCATAAAAATTACGCTGAGTGGAGCCAATCTTTCTGAAGTCATGAACACTGCACAAAACCTGCAATCTGTGGTAGAAAATCTGCCGGGTGCGGACAATGTTCAACTTTCGGTGGTAGAAGGAAACCCGGAATACAAAGTCATCCCGGATAAGGACAAAATGCAGCGGCTTGGTTTAAATACCGCTTATGTAGGCATTAATTTACGGTCGGCCTTTACTGGAAACGAGGATGCTACTTTAACAGAAAATGGTACCGAATATCCGGTACGCATATGGCTGGATGATTTTAACCGGAAAAATTTCGAAGATGTTCAGAACCTGACCATCATAAATCCGATGAACCTGCCCATTTCAGTTTCGCAGTTTGCCGAAGTAAAACAAGACAATTCACCTTCACTTTTGGAAAGACTCGACCGTCAGGCGTCGGTTACGCTTACTGCCGAATCGTTTGGCCGGCCATCAGGAACGCTTGCCGATGATGTAATAGCCCACCTCGACTCACATCCACTACCAGATAATGTTAAGCTCACCTGGGGCGCCGACATTAAAACCCAAAACGAAAGTTTTGGCGCACTTGGCTCGGTATTGCTGATTTCGTTTATACTCATTTACCTGATTATGGTGGCTTTGTACGATAGTTACATCTATCCGTTTGTTGCCTTATTTGGAATTCCGGTAGCAGCTATCGGTGCTTTCCTTGCCTTGAATTTATCAGCCAACGACATCACTTTGTTTGCACTCTTGGGCTTAATCATGTTAATGGGACTGGTAACCAAAAATGCTATCTTGATTGTGGACTTCACTAACCAGCTAAAAGCCGAAGGCAAGCATTATAAAGAAGCCCTGATTATTGCAGGAAAAGAACGGATGCGACCAATTTTAATGACCACGCTGGCCATGGCAATCGGGATGCTGCCCATTGCTCTTGCACAGGGTACTGCCAGCGAATGGAAAAACGGACTGGCCTGGGTAATTATCGGCGGCTTACTTTCATCATTAATTTTGACTGTTTTCCTTGTTCCACTCGTTTACTACGTGGTAGATAGCATCAAAGAACGATTTGCAAAAAAGAAAGGAGTTGCTGAATGAAAAATTTAACACTAATTATTTGTCCTTTACTCCTTTTTCTGCTTTTTACATCGTTTAGTAATCAAGCTGACAAAACATTTTCATTAACAATTAATGTCGAAAAACTAAGAAATTCAGAAGGCATAGTGCAGTTTGCTTTGTACAATAAAGAAGGTTCTATTCCTGACGAGGATTTTAAGAAATACTATAAAATAGTGAAAGCTAATATTGTAAATGGTTCATCTACAATAACATTTCACGGTATTCCGTCAGGTAAATATGCTGTAAACATCTTACATGATGAAAATAATAACGGTATAATAGATAAAGGATTTATACTACCAAAAGAAGGTATAGGATTTTCAAATTTTAAAACGATAGGACTCTCAAACAGACCCAATTTTGAAAAAGCCTCTTTTATACTTAATAGCAATAAAGTACTGATGATTAAGATGGTATATCTATAGCCAAATGGTATGAGAACAATTATTAAAATAGTACTTCTGATTAATGTTTTTCTTCTGCTTGCTTGTGAGGATATGTTCGACTATTCGCCTTATGCTATTGATTTTAGTGATGAAAATAGAAATGTGAATCAACGGAATATCGAAAAACTACATGCACGGGAAAATGACGATACAATAAGCATTGCATTTACAGGCGATACCCATCGTTTTTTTGATGAAACGGAGTTGTTTGTAAGCGCAGTTAATAAAAACAAGGCTATTGATTTTGTAATACATGTGGGCGATATTGCCGATTTTGGGTTGCCTAAACAGTATTTGTGGGCTAATTCATACCTGTTTAAATTAAATGTTCCTTATTTTGTTGTTATCGGGAATCACGATTTGGTGGGCAACGGTTCGCAAGCTTATCTTGAAATGTTTGGTGTATTAAATTATAGCTTTATATACAACAGCATTAAATTTGTTTTTATAAACACAAACAGTCGTGAGTTTAAATTCAATGGCAACGTGCCTGATATTCAGTGGTTAGATAAGCAGTTGCAACCAAACATTGATTTCACAAAGGCTGTTGTAATATTCCACGTACCGCCAACCGATGGTGATTTTGATGCCTCACTGAAAGAAGCTTTTCAAAACTCACTGGCACATTACAATAATGTATTATTTACCGTGCACGGACATTTGCATCACCATGAAATTTATAAACCTTTTGCCGATAGCATTCTATTTATAAATGTTTTTGGAGCGGAACACCTAAAATATAATTCAATAAAAATATCCAATAATAAATTTGAGGTTGAAACACTTGAATA
>CAZCIV010000192.1:0-2612 GCA_964498595.1 uncultured Flavobacterium sp. | reverse complement strand
AGGTATAATCATATTGCTTATGCTTGTTACCGAAGTTAAAACCGTTGGTCAGGTTTTACAAAATTCCGATTCTACAAGGTATAAAAAGTTTTTGCCTGATTATGTAAAAATGCAATTTGCCGGAGGTATAGGATTTGTTTCTATGGGAGTTGGATATACTTTTTTAAAGCAAAAACTAGAGGTTTCCTATTTTTATGGTTATGTACCTAAATTTGTTTCAACTGACGATTTACACAGTGTTAGTTTACAATTAACAGCCAAATTATTGCGATTTAAAGTCAAAAATAACATTGAAGTAATGCCTTTAAATTTTGGCTGGTTTATTCATCATACTTTTGGCACTGAGTATTGGATAAAACTCCCCGACCATTATCCCACTGAATATTATTGGTGGTCGCCGGGGAGAAATTCGGGAGTTTTTCTGGGTGGTGAAATTAAAACAAAACTATTAAGCAATAAAACACCGGCTTCGGGCACTGCTTTTTATGTTCGTGCAGGAAGCAGGGGCTTATACATTGCAAGCAAATTTGGAAATTCTACAATTCCTTTGCATGATATTATAGAGTTTGGATTTGGAGTTGCAGTTTATCGTTAATAACAAAGAGTATGAAAAAGCCAATAATTATTTTAATAATAGTTATGCTGTCAAATTCACTAGTCAGCATGGGGCAAGCAAGCGACTCAATGCAACAGATTGGAATAACTGTTATATCTCAGGTGAATCAAGGCAACAGTTATATTACTTTTCCAATGGATATTGGAAATATTGAGCCCCTTTGGTTCGAAGGGAATTTAATCCCAAATTTTTACCTCAGACAAAGTAAAAACTCCCGTTTGGTGGGGATTATTACGCCACAGGTTATCATCAGAATGTACCGGGAGGAATCATATCCTGTTCGTTCACCCAGTTATATACCTCAATTAACACTTTACTATAGTTTAATAGAAAATGGTAATAACAAAAAAATAAGCCTATTTAGTCGAATTGCACATCACTCAAACGGACAGGAAGGAGATTTCTTCTTGGAAAATGGCGACATTAACACAAAATCAGGCGATTTTTCTACAAACTATTTTGAAGGAGGTATCATGCAAACAAACTTCAACAAAAGGTTTAAAGCTTTTCAATTTTTCAAATCATCGCTTGAGGTTCACCCACAAAGTTGGTCTTCTGATGAACTTGCAGGAATTTACAGTACGGTTCGTTGGCACAATGCCTTTTCAATATTTAAGCTTTCTAATAAAAATATCGACCCAAAGCAACGTCATGCTGACATTTCGATTAAAGGTGAGGCAATATGGATGTTTGGCGAATTAAATGGGTGGAAAAGCACTTCAATTAATAGGCTAAATTTGAATTTTACATTTTACTATCACCCAACATTTCTGGAAGATATTGGGCTGTTTATAAGTTTTTATCATGGCTTGGATTACTATAACATATGTTTTAACCATCAGATTGATGTGTTGCGGTTTGGAATTATGACAGAGAAATTACGATTTTAACAACAAAAAGGGTTTTGACAAATTCAAAAGTATTAAATCAATAAACCATGCCAAACGACTTGCTAAACACCGAAGATAGAATTTTAGAAGCTGCAAAAAACAACTTTCTTTTATATGGCTATCATGGAACAAGCCTTCAACAGATTTCTGACACTGCAGGAATTCATAAATCAGCGGTTCATTATTATTTTCGGTCGAAAGACAAACTATATGGCAAAGTTGTTAGTTTTGTAATTGAAAATATTTTAAAAGAAAACAATAAGTTTGTAACAAATCAGAAATTAATAGAAGTACACCTGTGGTTTATATTTACTGAATTATACAACAATAAAAATCTTTTTGAAAATGTGCTAAAAGAATTATACATAGTGGATTGGTATGATAAATTAACTGAGTTAAAAAAAGTTCACAGTGCCGTTGAGATTATTACAAAAATAATTTTGAAATTATCAACTAAATAAAACAGATATATTATGAAGATCGCTATTATTCTTGAAACAAAAGAATTAGAAAAAGCATGGAACGCTTTTCGTTTTGCGATAACAGCAAAAAAACAAGGACACGAAACCAAAGTATTTTTAATGGGCGAAGCGGTAGAATGTGAAGGGTTGTCCCATGAGAAATACAATGTTGATGAGCAATTAAAAGCATTTGTAAACGTGGGCGGTGAAATTCTGGCTTGCGGAACATGTTTAAAATCAAGACAACTTAATGAAACCGATGCTTGTCCTATTTCGACAATGATAGATTGTGTAAATCTTGTTGTTTGGGCTGACAAAACCGTTACATTTTAAGCCTACGCTATTTGCAAGCACATTGCCAAAGCCCCACAAGCCAACGCTACAACCAAAGCTTTGTCAAAGAGCTTGCAAAGCCCACCCAAGTAACCGCCTTTCAGGACGGTTTAAGGATTGCCCACGCTCAAAAAAAACAAAATAAATTTGTGCTTCGTGGATAGGTTGGTGCAGTTTGATAATGACAAGAAAATAAAGCTAAATAAATGAAAAACAGACGGATATGAATGAACACCATTTGTCAACACGCGGTATAGTTAGGGCCTGCTGAAAAACGTTTAATCGCTTGAATAAATGGATATTATGAGTATA
>CAZCIV010000191.1:0-5510 GCA_964498595.1 uncultured Flavobacterium sp. | reverse complement strand
GTTTTGTTTTCAAACCCAACGTCTTCTAACATTCGCAAAAAGAAAATAGCCAATCCCGAAACAAAAAACGAGGCTAAAAATCCGATTACCAATCGTTTTAAATGAAACCGGTTCTTTTCAAAATGTTTATCTAATTGAATAAAAATTAAAGCATTGGCAAAATAAAGCACCACACTATACAACATCGTAAAAATGAAATTCCATTTTAATGAAAGAAGACTTGGTAAACTTCTAGTGATGACAATATTTACGCCTTGAAGTATTGCAAAAATTACAATTCCAATCACTACTGCTTTAACTATTTCTCTTGAATATTTCATTTTAAAAATTTTATTTACAAGCCTTTACAGCTTCTTGCGCTTTATCTAATCCCCAACTTGGATGAAAAGCCGATTCAGGTTTAAAAGTAGCAAAAAGTTCGATAGATTTTTCAATTTGGGCACACATTGGTTTTGTATCTTGTCCAAAATATTGCGCCATTCCTTTTTCAAATGAAGCTTTTTGAAACACAACTCTCGGGTTTTCAGGAGCTATTTTGTACGCTTTGTTTAAAATGTACATCACATCACCCGATAATCTTTGTCCGTTTGTCATTGGATCATATACAATCCAAGCGGTGTGAATCATAGCTTGTAGTACTAAAACTTCTGGATTGTCCATAGCTAATTCGTTACAAACATCTTGTGCTTTTTGAGCAGCATTCAATAAAGTCACCTTTTTAGCTTTGTCTTTTTCACCAAAAGCTTGTGTTGTATTGATGAAAGCGATGTAATAATTTGGCAACCAATTTGTTCTTTCAACCGAAGCAATTTTCTCGAATTGAACTAATGCTTCTTTTGAATTTCCGTCTTTCCAAGTTTGCAAGGCTTTTTGCATTCCTTGATCAAACTGTGTTTGCGCTGATACAATCGAAGCGACAAACATTGCGATGATGGTGATTAATTTTGTCATGATTTTAATTTTTTTTTTACACAAAGATTTTTTTGATTTTGATTGTGCTAATCAGAGATTCTCTGAGACGCTTTGCTTTTTTTAATTGATTAATACTAATGTTCGTTTTTTGATTTTGTTATTGTTCTTGAACTTGTTTTTGTTCTTGTTTTTGTTCTTGCGCTTGAACTATCTTATTTTGATGAAGCAAAGTTGCAACAGAAATCGCTCCCATAAAATTGAAACTAACCGAACTGTCATTTTTTGAGGATGAATTGTAGCTATCCTAATTTTAATTACTTTTACCAAAATTAGATTCATGGCATACCAAGATATTTTAGACGGAATTTACAACGAAGTCATCCAAATTAAAAACACTGGAAAAGTAGCTGATTACATTCCGGAATTAGCAAAAGTTGATGCTAATAAATTCGGAATTGCTTTGGTTGACAAACATCAAAACGTATTTACAAAAGGCGATGCTTTAGAAAAATTTTCAATTCAAAGTATTTCAAAAGTCATTACCACTTCACTTATATTTTCTAAAATTGGAAACGATCTATGGGAACGTGTTGGCTATGAACCTTCTGGAAATTCGTTTAATTCCTTGGTACAATTAGAAAATGAAAATGGTATTCCAAGAAATCCGTTTATCAATGCTGGGGCTTTGGTTGTAGCCGATTTAATGTTAGACCATTTTGAAAATCCAAAAGCATTCCTACTTGATTTCGTAAGGGAACTGACTGAAAATCCAAAAATCAATTACAACGAAAATGTAGCACAATCTGAAAAAGCATTTGGTTACAGAAATGCTGCTTTAGTCAACTTTATAAAATCCTTTGGCAACATCAAAAACGAACCCGAAGCTGTTTTAGACTTCTATTATCATCAATGTTCAATAGAAATGAGTTGCGTTGATTTAGCCAAATGTTTTCAAGTCTTTGCGAATAATGGCGTAATCCCAAAAAGCGATAAAAAATTCCTTTCTACCAGCAAGTGCAAACGCATGAACGCTTTAATGCAAATGTGTGGATTTTACGACCAAGCGGGAGAATTTACGTTTAAAGTTGGGCTACCTGGAAAAAGTGGTGTTGGCGGTGGCGTGGTTGCAGTTTTCCCTAATCATTACACGGTTGCCGTTTGGAGTCCGAAATTAAACAAAAAAGGAAATTCATTTTACGGCTTGGAAACATTAGAGCGATTGACGACTGAAACCTCATTATCCATATTTTAAAATCTTATCAACAAATCGCAAAAGCAAAAAAGTTTCTCGTAAATAATAATTACTTTTGCAGTTCTTAAAATTTCAAAGATTATGATTTACAAATTCCGAGTGATTCTCGATGCTGAAGAAGATATTTTTAGAGATATTGCCATTGAAAGCGACAACACGCTAGAAGATTTACACAATGCTATTGTAAACGCTTTTGGCTTTGATGGAACAGAAACAGGTTCGTTCTTTACTTGTGAAGACGACTGGACTTGGAACGAAGAAGACGAAATTCCATTGTTTGACACAGGCGAAGTTCCTGGCGAAATGAAAACGATGGTGGATTTCAAAATTGATGATTTGATGCACCAAGACAATACTAAAATGGTCTATGTGTATGATTTCTTTAGTATGTGGACATTCTTCGTGGAATTAGCTGCAATTGAAGAAGAAAAAGAAGCTGGTGAAACCTATCCTGCGTTATTATTTTCTCATGGCGAATTACCAGCAGAAGCAGGTCAAAGCGGATTAAGAGGTGATTTATCAAATGACGATATTTACGGTGACTTTGAAGACGATTTCGATGACGATGATTTCGACATGTTTGATGGCGATGACAGCTTCGAAGACATGGGATTTGAAGAAAATTGGAATTAGCCCCCTAGCCCCCAAAGGGGGAATTTAGGAGGAATAAAACACAACGTTTCTAACTCCTCCCCTTTGGGGAGGTTGGGAGGGGCAAAACTCAAACTATAAAAATGATCAACTTATTTAACGCACATATCGAAAACCTATCGATTCATAGAGTAGGAAATAAAAGCAGAAACGAAGCTATTTTCTTATCTGAAAATCCATACGGGTTGAATGATGAAATCATGCCTTTGTTGAAGGAATTTTTCTTTAAGCCTTTTCGAGAAAAAGAAGAAAACTACTTTCAGTTTGCTCATGAAGTAGATTTAGAATACAATGAAATGTACAATTTTGCTACCGAAGTTTTCAATAACCCAAGCGAAATTCATAACGTTTCAAAAAAAATCACGAAACACCTTTTTGAGCAATCAAATCATCCACATATTAAAAACGGAGAAGTGTATGTAGCTTACTTTACACATGTTTCTATTGATAATAATGTAGTAGATGCCATCGGAGTTTTCAAAAGTGAAGTACAAACCGATTTCTTACAATTTGAAGAAAATGGTAACAACCTAGAAATGATTTTACAACAAGGAATCAACTTGAATAAGTTGGACAAAGGTTGTATCATTTTTAACTATAAAAAAGAAGAAGGCTACAAAATTTTAACCGTAGATAGCAACCGTTACGATGCGCGTTATTGGTTAGAACATTTCTTATCAGTTGATGCATTTCAAGATGAAAACTTCATGACGAAGAAATACTTAAAATTCTGTCAAGAGTTTGCCAAAGAAGTAGTTTTACCTGCTGAAGACAAGCAACAAGAAGTGTTGTTCATGAACCGTGCTATCAATCACTTTGCAAAAAATGATGAGTTTGAAGAAACGGCTTTCTTAAACGAAGTAATGCAAAATCCTGAATTTATTCCAGAATTCAAAAATTATAAAGTGGATAAAGGTGCCAAATACAGCATCGAAGATGTTTCAAGTTTTCCAATTGCAAATGCTGCAGTAACAGATGTGCGTCGTTCTTTGAAAAACACGATTCAATTGGACACCAATATCCAAATCAAATTGGATTTCATCAACCCAGAAAGTGCGGAGAAATTCGTAGAGAAAGGTTGGGACGAAGAAAAACAAATGTATTATTATTTAGTTTACTTTAATAAAGAACAGAAATCGTAAGCCATTTACATACAAATTATTAAACCTCAATTGCAAATTCGTAATTGAGGTTTTTTTTGAAAGAACTTTAACAAAATATTTTGTTTAACTTTTTTGATTTTAAATTAAACATTCTGTACCTTTGAGAAAAATATTTAAAATCATGGCAAAAAAGAAAGAAATAAACAAAGAAGGCATTTTAAGTTTATATATCGATTATTTCTTAGAACACAACAAGCAACCGCAATCGGTTTATTTGTTTGCCAAACATGCTGGTTTTGAAGAAGGTTTGTTTTACAAACACTACGCTTCATTTAACCAAATTGAGCAAAACTTTTTCACTTCGCTTTTCGATAATACATTAGAATTATTAGGAAAAAGTGAAGAATTCGCTTCATACGATGCTCGTACCCAATTATTGAGTTTCTACTTTACTTATTTCGAAATGTTAACTGCTAACAGAAGTTTCGTAGTTGCTTTGTTGAAAGAAGACAAAAACAAATTGAAAAGTTTGTCAAAATTGAGCGAATTAAGAAAAAACTTCAAACAATTTTACGATACTTTAGACATTGAAAAAATCGATTTAAAACAAGAAAAGTTAATCGAAATTCAAGAGAAAACGATGAGCGAAATGGTTTGGTTCCAATTCTTATTTACTTTGAAGTTTTGGATTGAAGACACCTCAATTTCATTCGAAAAAACCGATATTTTCATTGAAAAATCTGTCAACACAAGTTTCGATTTGATGGATACTACTCCATTCAAAAGTCTAATCGATTTTGGAAAATTCATGTGGCACGAAAGAGGCTCATTTAAAATGTAAGCGAAAACCATATGAAAACAATCGATAGTATTCCAACATCAAAAATCCAACGCGCTTCTAAACTGATTCAAACTGGAGCTAAAGTTGGTGTAAATTATCTCAAATATTACGGAGATAAAATCACCAAAACCGAAGAAGAAGCAAAAGAATCGCTGAACAAAAATAACGCTGCCGACATTTACGACAGTTTAAAGCAACTAAAAGGAAGTGCTTTGAAAGTAGCACAAATGTTAAGCATGGATAAAAATATTTTACCAAGAGCTTACGTGGAAAAATTCTCTTTGGCGCAATTTTCGGTGCCACCGTTGTCAGCTCCTTTGGTGAACAAAACCTTTAAAAATTACTTTGGCAAACAACCAAGTGAAATATACGATACCTTCAATGCCACTTCGATAAATGCGGCTAGCATTGGCCAAGTGCACCAAGCTACCAAGGATGGGAAAAAACTTGCTGTGAAAATTCAATATCCAGGAGTGGCAGAAAGTATTAGTTCGGATTTGGCTTTAGTAAAACCTATTGCCATCAAAATGTTCAATATCAAAGGGAAAGATTCGGATAAATACTTCAAGGAAGTTGAAGATAAATTGATTGAAGAAACCAATTACATCAACGAAGTAAAACAAAGCATGGAAATGGCCGAAGCTTGCCAAAACATTCCAAATTTAATTTTTCCAAAATACTATCCAGAATGGTCTTCTGAGAAAATCATTACGATGGATTGGATGACGGGCGAACATTTGTCTGAATTCAC
>CAZCIV010000190.1:0-5578 GCA_964498595.1 uncultured Flavobacterium sp. | reverse complement strand
CAGATGATTGGGAATTGATTTTCACTATTGAATGTGAAACTAAACATCAAGGTTTGTCGATTGAGAAGCATATAAAATCAATGAAGAGCAGAATATATATTCAAAATTTGCTTAAATATCCCGAGATGAAATTTAAATTATTAGAAAAATATAAATGAGCATCTGACTGTTAATCAGAGTCCCGATGGCTATCGGGATTGGTTCGAGCCCATTGCTTGTCCCGATTACTATCGGGAAGGGGGAGCAACAAAAAACCGATACAATTTGTATCGTTTTTTTTATTTTAATCTCGTCTCAACCAACCCGTAACGCTCAATCGAGGTTTGTGACTTTCTAATACTTCATGAACCAATTCATTGCTTTTAAAAAACACCGTTTTTCTGTTGGTTGGTGCTATTTTTTGAGTTTCATCACCATCATAAATGCATAATTCGCCACCATCTTCAGGTTGCCAATTTTCGTTCAAATACGTTATCATCGAAAACTGTCGACTCGAATTATCTTGAAATTGATCCAAATGTTTTCTGTAAAAACTTCCTTTGTCAAACAACGCAAAATGAAATTCATAACCCGTAATTCCAGTATAACAACTGCGGTTCAAATACGCCACAAAAGCATCTACTTGATCCAAAAAAGCATTTTCATACTCGTTATTGTTCGCTCGGTCTAACCAATAAATGGCATCGCTTCTTATGGCTGAATTTTGAGTCAATTTAGCTGCATTTCCTATTCCAGCAGCTTTTAGTAAATTTTGTTCTTTCAGTTCAAACAATCTTTTTACCAAGTGTTGCGCCAATTCTTCCGATACAAAATGTTCTACAATGCCCACTTTCGAATCCAAATAACTCGAAATTAAGGTTTCAAAACAATCTTCCATTTTATTTAAGTTGTAAAATATCGACAAAGATATCATTTCCTTTTTTAATTTGGGCGTTACTCCGCTTTAGCGAGTCGGGCTGTTCGTTGCAATTTTTGTTTTGTTGCCTGAGGTTCTCGAAGACAACAAAACAAAGGATTTCCTCTTCCATCCCTAACGCGAACCTCGTTTTCAATTAAAATTAGTATTTTTACAAAAACCTTTCATCATGCAAAATCTTTTAAAAGTTTCAGAAAACACGCAGCTTTCTTGGCGTAATTTGAGTATTCAAAATCGAATTTCTTTTTTGCCTCAATTAGCTCAATTGCTTTTAGAAAACAAAGAAGAATACGCAACTTGCATCACCACCGAAATGCAAAAACCTATTTCGCAAGCTATTGCTGAGGTTGAAAAATGTGCACTTTTATGCCATTACTATTACGAAAATGCCGAAACCTTTTTAGCAACAAAAAACATAAAAACCGAAGCTTTTGAAAGTTTTGTCACCAATGAACCTTTGGGTGTGATTTTGGGCGTAATGCCTTGGAATTTTCCATTTTGGCAAGTATTTCGATTTGCAGTTCCAACAATTATCGCTGGAAATACAGTTGTTGTAAAACATGCGAGTAATGTTCCAAAATCAGCCGAATTAATTCAGGAAATATTTGAACAAGCTGGTTTTCCAAAAGGTTGTTATCAAGATTTACCTATTCCTAGTAGTGAAGTGGCTGCTGTTATCGCAAATCCAATTGTTAAAGCGGTTTCGCTAACCGGAAGTGAGCAAGCTGGAATTGCTGTTGCTTCCGAAGCAGGCAAACATTTAAAAAAGTGTGTTTTAGAATTGGGTGGAAGCAATGCCTTCATCATTTTAGAAGATGCAAATCTGGAAAAAGCAGTTGCAATAGCTGTCAACGCTCGAATGCAAAATGCTGGACAAAGTTGTATTGCGGCTAAGCGATTTTTAGTACATGAAAATATTGCAACTGATTTTATTTCTCGTTTTACAAAAGCGTTTCAGGAATTAAAAACAGGTGATGCTTTAGATTTAAACACTCAAATCGGTTCGCTTGCGAGAGTTGATTTGGCAGAAGATTTAGAGCTTCAAGTTCAAAAATCGATTCAAATGGGAGCAAAACTAATTTTAGGCGGAAACAGAAAAGGGGCTTTTTACGAACCTACTATTTTGACTAAAGTGACAACTGAAATGCCTGTTTTTAAAGAAGAAACTTTTGGTCCAGTTGCTGCGATTGTGACTTTTAAAACTGTTGAAGAAGCAATTAAATTAAGTAATCAATCGGATTTTGGTTTAGGTGTTTCTATTTTTACTCAAGATATTGATTTTATTAAAACTAAGATTTCAGATTTTAATGAAGGGGCAGTTTTCATCAACGAAATGGTGAAATCAGATCCTAGACTCCCTTTCGGCGGTGTTAAAAAATCTGGTTATGGAAGAGAATTGTCTGAAGATGGTATTAAAGAGTTTGTAAATGTGAAAACGGTTGTAATTAATAAATTTTAATTTTTACCCCATATTTTTATGGGGCTAATAATAAAAATACGTATAAATTTTAAAAACAACCCATATATTTTTATAAAATATTTCTAAATATAATTCTTTTTATTAAATTTACCCTATAAAAAATAGGGGTATGAAAGTAAAAAAAAGATGGTTGGTTTCTTTTGTGATTATTTCGATTGTATCGATAATTAGTTTGTTTTGGGAAAATAAAAATGAATTGCAATCACAATTTTCAACGGTTGAAGCTATAAATTTTGCCGATGTTGCTTGGTTGTTAACATCATCATCCTTCGTGTTATTAATGACGCCAGGATTGTCTTTTTTCTATGGTGGAATGGTGGGAAAGAAAAATGTAATTTCTACGATGTTACAAAGTTTTATATCACTTGGTGTGGTGAGTTTACTTTGGGTTGTTGTAGGATTTAGTCTTTCTTTTGGAGATAGTCTAGGTTTTGAAATTGGAGGGAAACATTACGGAATAATTGGTAACCCTTTTAATTTTATGTTTTTTGATAATGTAGGTTCGTTGCCTCACAAACAATTAGCAGGAACAATTCCATTTGTTTTGTTTGCTTTGTTTCAAATGAAGTTTGCTGTAATTACTCCAGCAATTATTACGGGTTCATTTGCAGAACGTGTACGCTTTATTGGTTACTTATTTTTCATTTGTTTATTTACATTGTTTATTTATACTCCATTATGTCACATGGTTTGGCATCCTAATGGTTTATTAGGAGCATATTTTGGAGTTAAAGATTTTGCAGGTGGAACAGTAGTTCACATGAGCGCAGGATTTGCTGCTTTAGCAGGTGTTTTAGTGCTTGGTAAACGTAAAAATAGCGAACATATCCCAACGAATATTCCTTTTGTACTACTTGGAACCGGAATGTTATGGTTTGGTTGGTTTGGTTTTAATGCGGGTTCGGCTTTGGCTGCTAATGGAACTGCAGCAATGGCTTTTGCAACAACAACTGTTGCATCTGCTTCAGCAATGTTAACTTGGATATTTTTTGATAGAATTAATGGACGAAAAGCTTCAGCTCTTGGTGCTTGTATTGGTGCGGTTGTAGGTTTAGTTGCAATAACTCCAGCTGCTGGATTTGTATCCATTCCAAAAAGTATTTTCTTTGGATTTATTACCGCAATAGTGTCTAATAAAATGTTGTATTGGAATAAACTAAAAGAAATTGATGATACCCTTGATGTTTTTGCTTGTCATGGTGTAGGAGGAATAATGGGAATGATTTTAACAGCAATTTTTGCAGAAGGAGAAAATGCTAGTTTATTACATGGAGGTTGGTCGGTTTTTGGACATCACATGATGGCATTGGTGTTGGTTGCTTTCTTTACTTTTTTTGGTTCTATTTTATTGTATAAAGTGGCAAATTGGTTCATTCCATTGCGAGTTTCAGAAGATTCCGAAAGAATAGGATTAGATTTATCTCAACATAACGAAAAGTTTTAATTTTTTACCGTATTTTTATATTTAGATAATTAAATCCGATTTATGAAATTATACTATTTGTTAATTTTGGTAGTAACGGCATGCGCACCAATAAAAAATATGGAAAATCAAAAAAATGAAATAAATAGCATTTTAGATAACTGGCACAAAGCTGCAGCCGAAGCCAATTATGAGAAATATTTTGGTGCTATGTCCGAAAAATCGATTTTCATTGGAACTGATGCTACTGAAAATTGGAATAAAAAAGAGTTTCAAGCATTTGCAAAACCTTACTTTGATAAAGGCAAAGCTTGGAGTTTTACAGCTATTGAACGAAATATTTATTTTAGTTCAGACGGGAAAACAGTTTGGTTTGACGAATTGTTAAATACCCAAATGAAAATATGTAGAGGTTCAGGTATTTTGGTTCAAGAAAACGGACAATGGAAAATTAAACATTATGTACTTTCGATGACGGTTCCAAATGATAATGTGAATGAAGTTGTGAAAATAAAATCAATAATTGAAGATAAAATTCTTTCCGAAAAGAAGTAAAAACAAACAGAAATAATAGTTAATCCCAAGATATTTTGTCTTGGGATTTTTTATGCCCAAATGTTAAAAATTTATTTTTTTCTGTTTGAGAAAACCAAAGTGATGTAGTTCTCGTAAATGCAACTAAACAAAAATCTCAAACAAAATGAAAATGAATAGAAGAATCAAAATTGCTTTAGGAAGTGTCATCGGAATCTTCCTGATTTTATTTCTGGTTTTAGTAGTTCACATCGCAACTGCAAAACCTTTAGTCGTAGATAATGCTACTTTACAAATTAGCAGAATTGACTTCAAAGAACCAATAGATTCGCTTAAAGCAAAAGAAATCCATCGAAATTTAAAATCTATTCCTGGAGTTAAAACCGATAGATTGAATAAAGAAACAGGTGTTTTAGTTTTCTTTCATGATATCAAAGTAGCTGATTCGAAAACTATTTATGACAAGTTAATCGCAATGGGAAATTACAAAGCAGAACGTTTTGTTTTACCAAAAGAATTAGAAAACAAAAAAGCTTGTCCAGTAATGAATGAGGATAGCTTCAGCTATAAATTTTCAAGAGGAATTCAACGAATTTTTAATTAATTTCCAAATACTATTACTATGAAAAATTTTTCAAAATTAGCCTTAATGGCTTTGTTTATTGCATCGGGAAGCTTGTTTACATCATGTAGTGATGATGATTCAGCAAAACCAAAATCTCTATATGCAAAATTAGGTGGTACTACTATGGTAGCTGACCCAAACAATCCTGGACAAATGATTGAACAAGGACGTTTGAGTTATCGTTCTGTGGTGGATTCAACCATTACTTTAATTGTTTCTGACATTGTGGTTGGAGCTGAAGGTAATTTAGGGCAACATTTTGCACCAGTAATTTCAGAAGCTTTAAGTGGAAACACTACAAATGTTGCTATTTTGAGTGATAATTTAACCGATTTCTTCTCGGCAAATACAGGGGGAGGTGCTACAAATACTTATTCAGGATTGAACATGGTGGCAGCTCATGATCCAGCTCAAAATCCTAGAATGGGAAAAAAATCAAATAATGCAGAATACGATAAATTTATTGGATATGTGGGTGCAGCGGCAGGTTTAAATGGTGTAACTGATCCAGCACTTGTAAATGAAGTTGTTGCTGTATTAGAATCATTGAGAGCTCCTATCGTTCAGGAGTAAGTTTGTTTTTTGTTTTAATGGAAAACG
>CAZCIV010000189.1:0-5610 GCA_964498595.1 uncultured Flavobacterium sp. | reverse complement strand
GTGTAGGTGCAGGGCATTTAGCAGGTAACGAAGGTATCATAAAACTTTTAAGACGCAATGGTTATCAAGTCGAAGCCGTGGTAAATTAATTTATAAATATTAAAAAAGGTTCTGAAAATCAGAACCTTTTTCAATAACTCCATCTTCTTTGCTCGTCTTCTTTTCGTTGTTCTTCTAGCATTTCTGCAGGTATAACTTTTAACAAAGACGGATGCTGTTCTATTGCAAACTCAATCATCTCTACAACTTCATCAACCGTTGCAGTTTCAAAATCAATTTTTAATGGCTCTTTAATAACCATCGATTGTAAGATGCCTTTTTTCTTAATCATCAATCCTTTTCGATCAAAAGAACGTCTAAATCCATCAATAACAATAGGTACTACTATAGGTTTATGCTGTAAAATAATATGAGCCGTTCCTTTTCTTACCGGTTTAAAAGAACGTGTAGTTCCTTGAGGAAAAGTTATTACCCAACCATCTTCCAAAGCTATTTTTATGTTTTCCGTATCATTTGGGTTAACTTCTTTCTTTTCTGTAACATCTTGTCCTTTTGCTCTCCACGTTCTTTCAACTGTAATAGCACCAGCATAAGCTAAAATTCTAGGAAGTAAACCTTCTTGCATCGTTTCTTTTGCGGCTACATAATACATATTCAACTTGGGATTCCACAAATACATTACGTTTTTAATATTATTTTCTCTTCCTTTTAAAGCTGCATTAAAAACATGAAACATGGCTACCACATCAGCAAAATAGGTCTGATGATTAGAAATGAATAAAACATTTTTATCTGGTAGACTTCTAATTACCTCAGAACCTTCAATTTGTAACTGATTAAAATTGCGATAACGACGGTGTGTTAAAAAACCCGCAATACGTATTAACCAAGTCTTTAAAAACAATATATGTCCGAAAGGATTTCTCTTAAATAATCCCATAATTTTTATTCATTTTAACAAAACAAGAACGCAAAAGTAGTAAAATAGGTGATTTTAGAAAGAAAAACAACTTAAAATCACAACAAGACCATTTTATTTGAAATTACTAAAAATAAGATTTCGATAAAACCGACTTTATAGTTTCTTTTAACTCACTCATCATCATAGCAGTAGCACCCCAAACCACATATTTATCTACCATAAATGCAGGTACTTCAATATCCGTTGCATAGGATGTAGACATTTTTACTTTGGTAATACTCTTATCATCTAAAAAGTCAGCAATTGAAAATTCCAATACCCTTTTCACTTCATCCAAATCAGGAATAAAGGTTAATTCTTCATGGGAAATCCCCATAAATGGCGCTACTAAAAAATTACTTGGCGGAATATAAATTTCGCTAAAAGGTTTTATGATTTTAATTTTTTCTGGATGAATACCAACTTCTTCATGTGTTTCTCTGAGCGCTGTTTCTTCTAAATCGGCATCAATTTCTTCTACTTTTCCTCCTGGAAAACCTATCTGTGAAGAATGAACCCCTGGATACGTATTCCGAACAATTAAAGCCAAATGCGTTACTTCATTTTTCGGATAAAACAGCATCAAAACCGCTGCCTTTCTAGGATTTTTATCGATATAATTTTCCTCTTTTAAATAAGAAATACGCTCCAATGGTGCCATTTTTGCATGCGCATCCGTAGAAAGAAGGGTTTCTTTTTCTATCTTTGGAATATATTTTATAAAATCATTAAAAAGCATACAATCTCAATTTAGCAACTTTAAAGGTAGCTATTTTTTTCAAACAAAATAAAATTCTAATTCAATAATATGTTTAGTAAAGAAGAAGCACTACAAATTAAAAAAGATTTTTGGATAGCATTTGCTGAAGAATACCCTCGTAAGTGGCTGTTATACAACACCAAAATCAAAGATGTAACCTTCAAATTTTATGTTGACAATAAAAAAGCTCAAGTTTTGCTTGATATAGAACCAAAAGACGATGAAAAACGTAAAATATATTATGAGAAAGTAGAATCACTAAAAACCATCCTTTTAGAAGATTACCTAGACGATGTCATTTTTGAACGTAATTTTTATTTAGAAACGGGAAAAGTAATCAGCCGAATTTGGGTGGAAAAAACAGGAATAAGTATCAATAATAAAAACACTTGGCCTGAAATTTTTGACTTCTTTGCCGAAAAAATGGATGCTTTTGAGCGCTTTTTCTATGAGAATGAAGACTATATTAAAGATTTAGAAATCAATACGTAATTCAAATACTTTGTAACATTGTTAACACTTTATTTGAATTCTAACCATTAAATTTGAAAAAATGTTACTATGAAAAAGTTATTTTTATTAATTGTAATTGTAAGTTTACAATCATGTCAATCACAAACTAAAGAACCTAAAACTATGAATTCAAATTCGAAAAAAACAGATGCTCAATGGAAAGCAGAACTTACACCTGAGCAATATGAAGTTTTAAGAAACAAAGGAACTGAAAGAGCTTTTACTGGAGAATATTGGGATCATTTTGAAAAAGGAAAATACGTTTGTGCTGCATGTGGTAATGACTTATTTACTTCTGATACAAAATTTGATTCACACTGTGGATGGCCATCATTTGATAAAGCCATGAAAGGTTCGGTAGTCTTTAAACAAGATTTGAGCTATGGAATGATTCGTACTGAAGTTTTATGCGCTAAATGTGATGGTCATTTAGGTCATATTTTTGATGATGGACCAAAAGAAACCACTGGCCAACGCTATTGCATGAACTCAGTTTCTATCAAATTTATTCCAGAAACCAAGTAAGAATATGTTGACCCAAATTGTAAAGCAAAACTTATCTGAAAATATTGATCTTCTTCAGCAATTAACAAATGAAGAACTGACATTGCCGTTCCCAGAATTAAGCAAGGCAACCATTGGTGAACACATGCGACACATCATTGAACTTTTAGGCGCATTGTTAGACCATTACGATAATGGTTACATCAATTACGATAAAAGAAAACGCGACATTATCCTTCAATCCGATACCAAAGAAGCGATTAAAATCCTTGAAAAATATTGTTCTGAACTAGATAAACCAAACAAATCACTTTATTTAAAACATAATTGTTTCAGCGATACAGAAACGCTTGAAACCAACTATTTCAGAGAATTACTATACAATTTAGAGCATAGCATTCACCACCAAGCTTTGATAAAAGTAGCTTTGTATAAATTGTCGCACATTAAAATTTCAGATTCTTTTGGCATTGCACCATCAACTCTAGAATACCGAAAACAATGTGCACAGTAACGTATATTCCCACTAAAGAAGGCTGCATCATTACATCTAATCGTGATGAAAAAATCACGCGTGAGAGAGCGCTTCCTCCAACCGAATACCATATTGAAGGAAAAAAAATCATCTTCCCAAAAGACCTTAAAGCAGGCGGAACTTGGATAGCATATAGCGAAACTAAAATTGTCGTTCTACTCAACGGAGCGCAAGAAAAACACATTCCTAAATCCAATTATCGAAAAAGTAGAGGTTTAGTTGTCTTAGACTTAATGACAGCCGAAAACACTATCGATTATTGGAAAAAAATTGATTTATCATATATTGAACCATTCACAATTGTATTAGTTGAAAATAATGAACTAACGCAATTGCAATGGAACGAAGCTGAAAAAAGCACAACAGAATTTGATGCGAAGGAATTTCATATTTGGTCCTCTTCCACTCTTTATTCAAAAGAAATTAGAGAACAAAGAAAAGAATGGTTTCAAGATTATATAAAAAGTAAAAACGCTCCAACACCAGAAGAAATCTTACATTTTCATCAATTTACAGAATCAGAAAATAAAGAATTTGGGTTGCAAATCAATCGCAATAATGTTTTAAAAACCATCAGCATTACACAATGTAAAGTTACCCACGATAAAATAGAAATGATCTATTTGGATGTATTCGAATAAAAATGACAAAACTTAATCTCTTTCTACATAAACTAGTTCATTGGGAATATTGGCCGTATCAAGTGGTTTATTTTCCTGTTTATTTTCAATACTTGTATTACGTAATTAGAACACGTTCGTTTTTTTATTTCAATGCCTCAAATCCCACAATAAAAAATGGCGGATTTTTCATGGAATCAAAAAAGGAAATTTACGATTTGATTCCGCCAGAGTATTATCCGAAAACTATTTTAATTCAACCAAATGATGATTTAGAAACTATTTTACAAAGAATTAACTCCGAAAATATTCAATTCCCTTTAATTGCAAAACCCGATATCGGTTTAAGAGGAACAGCTGTTAAAAAAGTAAGCAATGCTGATGAGTTAGCATCCTATTTTTCTAAAGCGAATTTCAATGTCCTAATCCAAAGTTTAATTCCGTATGAGAATGAAATCGGACTTTTCTACGTAAAATTGCCTAACCAACCAGGAAAAATCACCGGTATAGTAGCAAAAGAATTCATGATTTTAACTGGAAACGGCAAAAACACGATTCGCGAATTATTACATCAAGACAAACGCTATCTATTACAATTAGAAGTCCTTGAACAGGAATATAAAGAAAAATTGAACACTATTTTAAACAAAGGAGAAACCATTAATTTAGTTCCTTATGGAAATCATTGTCGTGGTACAAAATTCGTCGATGCTAGTCACGAAATCACTCCTGAAATGATAGAAAGTTTCAACACCATCTGCAATCAAATAGAAGGTTTTTATTTTGGGCGAATGGACATCATGTATCAATCGTATGAAGATTTAGCACAAGGAAAAAACTTCCAAATCATAGAAATCAACGGTGCCATCAGCGAACCCACGCACATGTACGACCCAAAACACTCCCTTCTATTCGGTTGGAAAGAACTCACACGTCATTTCCATTACATGTACCTAATCAGTAAAAACAACCATAAAAAAGGTGTGAAATACCTAACTTTTAAAGAAGGCGTTCGCGAATTCAAAAAACATCAGAAATATTACAATACCATATTAGAGTTTTAGGGCGTTACTCCGCTTTAGCGAGTCGGGTTATCCACACTCGCTTTAATTGGTTGCCTGAGGTTCTCGAAGGCAACCAATTAAGAGCTCAAACAATTGCTCCACCCGAGCTTGCAACTGACGAAGTAATTCCTAACGCAGAATTGGTTTTCATTAGAAAAATTATGCTTTTCCCAGTACATTAGTCACGATATATTGGTAAAAAACACTCTTTAAAATATTCAAAAGCCTTGATAATGCTCGCAGATTCACAAGCGAGTCGCTCTCCTTAGTGGTTCATGAAGTAGAAAACCACTTTCCAGTCCCGTAGGGACGATATACTGGTAACAAAACCGCATAAAGATTTCAAAAAAGCTAAAAGGCTTTAGCCGAACTAGCCAAGTACATTCGTTAGCAAACGCTAAGTTTAGTCTTTCATGAAGCATACAAACAACTAAACCACCCTATTGAGATGGTTTATTAGTCCCATCGGGACGACCTATTAATAACAAAAGCCTATACTTTTCAAAAGACTCGAGCCCAAAGGGTGAACTGAGCGAAGTTAAAGGCGGCGACATACTCTCCCATCACGCCTAGGTGAACAGTACCATCTGCGCAGTCGTCCCGAAGCTTCGGGATTACCTTCTCTGTTCGATATCTTTAATTAATTTTTTCTA
>CAZCIV010000188.1:0-5612 GCA_964498595.1 uncultured Flavobacterium sp. | reverse complement strand
ACACTTTTCTCTTTTCTAAATTCACCTAAATTTATCAAAACAAATCTAAAGGAGTACTATAACCTATGACCGTCCTGTAATTTTTAATGCTCGATTGAATGCTACTGGAACAGGAATGAATTTATATCTAGATGGAGTTGATTTAGGTGTTACTCTTAGTCCTGCATATATGAAAGAAGTTAATGCTGGTACTTTCAAACAAATTTTAAATTCGCGTTTTTGGATAGGACGAAGTGAATTCTTTGGTCCAAGTTTTAATGGAGATGTACTAGAAATCATGATGTTTTCGGAAAGAAAAACTGACATTGATAGAAAAAAAATTGAGTCCTACTTATCCATTAAATATGGAATTAATCCTGGACTTTTTCCTGTACCTGCTATTAGTTTACCACACGTTCCTGGCGAGCTTGTTGACTCTGATGGTGTAGCATTATGGAACAACACAATTAGCAATGGTTATACTTATAATGTAGCTGCAATTGGAAGAGACGACAACACTGGTTTAAATCAAAAACAAAGTAAAAGTATCGATCCGGAGAGCTTTTTAACCATTGGACTGCGTGATATTTATACTACAAATGCTTTAAATACAAACACATTTGCCAACAATAAAGATTATCTGGTTTGGGGAAGTAACCTATTACCATTAACAGAGATGGCTTCGCCGATACAAGTTAATTTAGGGAGTAGTTTAGTAACCACGTCTACTCGAGTAACAAACCGAACTTGGAAGTTTGTGGAAAGAGCTACAACAGATGTTGGGATAGTAAAAATTTCTTTACCTGCATCTTCTGTGAGTTCACTACCAGCCTTAACAGGAAATAGTGATTATGTTTTAATTTTTGCAGATGATGCTAATTTTACTACTAATGTAGAAACTGTATTTTTAAAAACGGTTGGTTCAAATTTAGAAGCTACATATAATTTTAACGGGACAAAATACATGAAACTTGGTGTAGCCGAAGAAGTAATAGCCTCTCGTCACATCAAATTTGATGGCACAAATGATTTTATCCGATGCAATGATGTAACAAGTGTTACTGCTGCATTTTCTATTTCTGCATGGGTAAATTGTGAGGGTTCAAATACCTTGAATAACGAAAAAACAATTGTAGCTAAAAAAGGGGCTACACAAACGGGCTATCATTTTTTGATCAATAATGCCAATAAATTAGTGATGCGTTTTCACAATGGCGTTACAATGTCGGAAATAGTGAGTAATACAACTTTATCAACCAATCAATGGCGTAATGTGGCTTTTACACTTGATGGGTCAAATGTAGGAAGGTTGTATATCGATGGTGTATTAGACATCCATAGTAACATGAATGCACGTACGGATATGACGAATGTTCTGACCATAGGTGGGCGTTATGTAGATGAAAGCAGTACCGTGGATTTCTTTAAAGGTAAACTTGAGGAAATTCACATTTGGAATGCAGCCCTAACTGTTGATGAAATTCGTTTTATGATGAATCAAGAAATCGAAAAGGGAAGTGGAGTTGCAATAAGAGGTAAAATTATACCAGCATCGGTTACTAAAAATGATATTAGTACAAGAACATGGGATAATAGTCTTTTTGCTTATTTCAATATGAACAATTACATAGGAACTTGTTTAAACGAAGTTTCGGGCAAGAAGTTTAGAGGAAGTTTAAACAATAGCAATTTATTCACTATTGAAACACAAACAGCCCCTTTACCTTATGTTTCACTTGCTGATGGTGATTGGGAAACGGCTGGCGCTTGGACGAATGGTAGCTCTATGTATTATCCAAACAATTCATTAACTATTAATAATGTTGCTACAAAAATAGATTGGAACATTATTAAAACAACTCATAATATAACGTCTTCTGGAAATAAAACGCTATTAGCAGCTATTGTCGATAACAATACCTTAAAAATTAGTAATGATTCAAAATTAGAAATTTCACATTACTTAAAAATAAACGGAAAAATCGATTTAGAAGGAAAATCGCAATTAATCCAAACAACTAATTCCGATTTAGACCCAAGTGGAACAGGAACGTTAGAAAGAGACCAAGAAGGAACTGGAAACTTATACAATTACAATTATTGGTCATCACCTGTTAGTTCTATTGCAAGCAGTACAAATAACAATACTGGATTTACTGTTGGAAGTGTACTTCGAGATGGAACTAATGCAGCAAATCCTCAAAATATTTCTTGGATTTCAGGCTACGATGGTGCTCCAAACCCAATGCAGTTAGCAAGATATTGGCTTTATAAATTTATTAATCTTACTTCAGAATATGCTAATTGGCAACAGATTAACGAAAACACTACACTTCAAACAGGCCAAGCATATACCATGAAAGGTAGTGGAATTGTTACTCCTCCAAATATTCAACCACAAAATTATGTTTTCACAGGAAAACCTAATAATGGCATAATAAATCATACTGGAATTCTAATTGGAGTTAACAACATTAACTTAATTGGAAACCCATATCCTTCTGCACTTGATGCAAATGAATTCATTATTAATAATTTAAGTGCAATCACTGGAACTTTATATTTTTGGGAACATTATGCTTCAAACAATACTCATGTATTAGCAGGATATCAAGGAGGTTATGCCGCTAGAAATTTAGTTGGAGGCGTTCCTCCAGTTTCACCTGCATTAATTAGTGGATTAGGATCAAGTTCAAGAATTCCAGGAAGATATATACCTGTTGCACAAGGATATTTTGTAAAAGGAAATACGAGTGGTGGTCAAATCACATTTCAAAATAGTCAAAGAAAATTTGTAAAAGAAACCAGTTTAAACTCAAATGAAATGTTTAAACAACAAAACTCAAAAAAGAGAACAGAGAATGGAAATGAAGATCTAGATAATTTTACAAGAATAAGATTAGGATATGTTGGTAGTACAAATTTTCATCGACAACTCTTAATCGGATTTATGAACGAAAATGCAGACGATGGATATAATTTAGGATATGATGGAGAAATAATTGATGTTCAACCAGATGATGCCTATTTTCAATCAGGAAACTATAAATTAGTTATTCAAGGTGTTGGATATTTCAACATTAATGCCATTTATCCGATAACTATAAAATCTGGTCAATTAGGAAGTGTTAGCTTTATATTGGAAGGTGTTGAAAATTTAGACCTAAATCAACCCATTTATATACATGACACTGTTACAAATAGCTACAATGATCTTCGATTAACAAATTATATTGTTACAATTCCAGCAGGAACTTTAAATAATAGATTCTCACTACGTTTTTCAAATCAAACACTTTCCAACAATACTCCTGAAAGCAATGAAAATATTATATTTTATAATTCAGAACATCATAGTTTAGAAATTATTAATTCAAAATATAAAGAAGTTAAAGAAGTTATTTTATTTTCTACTATTGGACAAAAAATAAATACTTGGAAAGTAAACAGCATTGAAAATAACATAAAACTGCCAATTAAAAACATCGCAACTGGAGTTTATATAGTCAAAATAAATACCAATGATGGCAATTACATTAGTGGAAAAATTATGATAAATAATTAAATTTTAAACCTATCGCCTATTTTTTTTCCAATACGATAGGCGATGGTTATTCCTAAAATCAAAATCCAAATATTCATAAAAATATAAAACGTGAAAACAATTGGATTTTCAGTTGAATTGAAGCAGTAATTATCAATCAAAAAACAAAATTGAGTAGTTTCTTTAGAAAATAAAGACAAAGCAAAACTCATCAAAAAAGTAATTCCGATAGCCGACAAAATATAAACCAGATTTTTATTCATCGGTTTTTTACCTGTTGGAGCAAATACATTTCGTTCCGCTTCAGTACGTTTGTTGCTCTGAAGGGACCAAATTACTTTTTTAGCTTCGTCGTCTACCATATCAAAAATCAATTACAAGTTCAAGGGCAAATTTTAAATTTTATTTATTGCAATAATGTAACTAATGTTGCAAAGTCTACTTTTTGTTGTTCGCCAGTGGTTAAGTTTTTCAATCCAAATTCTTCTCGTTCCACTTCTGATTCTCCAACAATTACGGCAAATGGAATTCCTCTTCTATCAGCATGTTTGAATTGCTTATCAATTTTTGATTTATCCGGATATAACTCAACTTTGATTCCTTTTTGACGTAATTTCCCAATGGCTTTCATCGCATACAAAGCTTCTTTATCACCAAAGTTCAAGAACAAGGCTTTTGAAGTCGCTAAAACGGCTTCTGGAAACAAACCAACTTCTTCCATTACCAAAGCAATTCGGTCTAAACCAAATGAAATTCCAACTCCCGACATATTTTTCAATCCGAAAATACCTGTCAAGTCATCATAGCGGCCTCCACCACCAATTGAACCCATTGCCACACCTTTTGGCGCAGCTACTTCAAAAATAGCGCCAGTGTAATAATTTAAACCACGCGCTAATGTAACATCTAAATCCAAGAAAGCAGTTTGTAAACCTAAAGTTGTAACGTTATCACAAATGAATTGCAACTCGTTAACCCCTTTCATTCCTTCTTCTGAATTGGCTAATAATTGCGCTAATTTTTCTATTTTTTCGTTGATAGTTCCTGTGAAATTGAACAACGGTTGTACTTTTTCAATCGCTGTTCCCGAAATGCCTTTCTCTAACATTTCTTTTTTCACGCCGTCCTCTCCTATCTTGTCTAATTTATCTAAAGCTACTGTAAAATCAATCAATTTATCCGAAGCGCCAATTACCTCAGCTATTCCAGATAATATTTTGCGATTGTTAATTTTAATGGTAACGCCACCTAAACCTAACTGACTAAAAACCGAGTCATACAATTGCACCAACTCCACTTCTTGCCAAAGCGAATTCGAACCCACCACATCAGCATCACATTGATAAAACTCTCTAAAACGCCCTTTTTGAGGTCTATCGGCACGCCAAACCGGTTGAATTTGGTAACGCTTAAACGGAAACTCAATTTCGTTTTGGTGTTGCACCACATAACGCGCAAAAGGAACGGTTAAATCGTAACGAAGGGCTTTTTCGGAAATATGACTTGTTAATTTCAAACTATCTCTATTTTCTAATAAAGTAGCATCCGCTTTAGCCAAATAATCTCCCGAATTCAAAATCTTAAAAATCAATCGATCTCCTTCTTCGCCATATTTTCCCATTAAGGTTTCAGAATTTTCAAACGAAGGCGTTTCAATAGGTTGAAATCCAAATTTCTCAAAATTGGTTTTTATCGTACTGAAAATATAATTGCGTTTCGCCACTTCTGTTGGTGAAAAATCTCGGGTTCCTTTTGGTATGCTTGGTTTTTGTGCCATTTTTCTAATGTGTCAATTTGAAAATGTGTCAATAAGACAATTCTGATTTTTTGTAGTGCAAATATCGAACATATTCGGCAGTATAAAAAATCAAATATTTCAAAACTGAATTCTTTATAAATCTAATTGTCAAATCGAGCGAAGTCGAGATTAATTCATTATAAAATTCTCGACTACGCTCGAACTGACAAATTTCTCGCTTTAAACTGTAACAAAAAAAAGATTATTCAGTCTTATAGTCATGGTAGGATTATTTAAGGAAAATACAAAAATTGCGCTTGATTCCATTAGAAGTCAGGCTTTGCGTACT
Organism: uncultured Flavobacterium sp.; assembly: GCA_964498595.1. GTDB lineage: Bacteria > Bacteroidota > Bacteroidia > Flavobacteriales > Flavobacteriaceae > Flavobacterium. The sequence continues at coordinate 2 of CAZCIV010000188.1, read as the reverse complement.
TC